>JBLFWZ010000042.1:0-22981 GCA_047611905.1 Gammaproteobacteria bacterium
GAAGCACCAGATCACCATCGACCAAAGTCGGTACTTCGCCGCGCGGATTTATCGCGAGGAACGCAGGTTCATGTTGTACTGCTTGCATCAGGTCAACGTCGACTAGCTCGCAGGTCTGTTGCAAAAACGATAGGAGCAAGCGCACTTTGTAGCTGTTGCCCGATTCTTCGTAGCTATATAGCTTCATACCTCAATTCTCTTTTTCAAGTTATTTCTAACGGAATATTCTCACGCATTGCAGATGACTCAAGGTTCAATCGCGTTCCTTTGTGTCCAGCGCGCGGTGCGCATTATCTCGACTGTCCCCAACGCTCGGCTCAGGTATCCTGCCCAATCACGCGAATAACTCGGGGACACAAAAATGAACTTGGAATTGATGGGTGTAGCCGCCGAAGTAGTCGGTGCCGCTGCCGTAGTCGCGTCTTTAGTATATCTCGCCGTTCAAATTCGAAATAGCAATCGTCAAGATAACATTCGTGCGGTGCAGAACACCGTTCAAGACTTTGTAAATACCTACGCGAACGTTACGGCCACACGCACAGATGCGGATATATTTTCGCGTGGACTCCACAACTTCGATGCGTTGGAGCAAGCCGACCAGGCCGTTTTCCATTCGAAGATGCAGCTGCTTGCTAGTGGATTCTATCAAGTTTTGGCAATGAAAGAGGTTGGATTCCTTACGGACGCCGCGTTGTTCGACAAAAGCGAAAGTCTTTTTCTATCGATGATCGTGAGCCCCGGTGGTAATGCATGGTGGCAGGCATACCGACATTTGCCGCCCGAGCCACTCAAGGAATATATCGAACGGCGAATCGTTGAACGCGGACCGCAAATTCGGCCCGCTCATCAGGATCAGATTTGGTATCGGCAACGGTAGGTGATCACCCAAAGTAAACTTACGCCTCGCTAAGCTGCCCATTGCGGCCAGGTTTTGCAACTGCTTGGGTGGCTGCGTTATTTATGGAAACCACCAATACGCGCGACGTCCGGTCAATTGGATTGTTTCAGATCGCTTTATTAGTCCTTGCAGGGCGTTTCGCGCGCTACGTTCCCACACCGGCTATTCATTTCCGTTACGACAGTTTTCCGCGTAATTGAAATTGTCATCGCACAATGCCGCGGACGTAGCTTTAACACAGCCATAGTAATAGCCGAGCTTTCGGCTGGTCGCCGTATGGACGCCGGTTACCCTACGTGCCCGTCAAGATCCGGGCGTGTGACACTACCACGACTGTGTAACGGACCGTTGCCGAGTTGTCATCGCGGGGAAATTAGCGGCTAACTGCAGACGGTCTGCGAGAATCTGCGCCGAAATAATCTGCGCGAATCAAGTCGCGAATCGGAATCATCGGAAAAGGAATATCAGCATAATTTAGAGAGCTTAAACAATTAATACTTTAATAATACGATTATAGTAATATAATCGTATTATGGAAAAAAACAATGCAATCGCAACACTTGCCGCGCTGGCCCACGAAACACGTCTCGATATATACCGCAAGCTGGTTCGCGCCGGCCGAACAGGTCTTGCTGCAGGGGCAGTAGCCGAGCAGCTTGGTGTTCCAGCCGCAACGCTCTCGTTTCATTTCAAAGAGCTGAAGAACTCCGGTGCCATTATCTGTCGCCGAGATGGCAGGTCGTTGATCTACAGTGCGAGTTTCGAAGTGATGACCGGTCTCATCGATTACCTAACTGAAAATTGCTGTGAAGCCGAAGAACTTTCGGATTGCAGCCCGTCAAGCGGGACCATCGCACCGGCGTGCCCTTAGCGCAGGTCCGGCTGCCAAACCAACGACATGGAGAAATCGACATGCGAATTCAACTTGCACTGAACGTTAAAAGCCTTGAGTCGGCTATCGAATTCTATGGAAAGATTTTCGGAGCCGAAGTGAATAAACGGAAACCAGGATAGGCAAACTTTGCGATTGATAGTCCGCCACTCAAACTTGTGCTCAATGAGAGACCGGATGCACCAGAACGGCTGGATCATCTCGGCGTTGAGGTCTTCACGGCAGAAGAGGTCACCGCGACTGCAGAACGTCTAAGGGCGAATGGCATGATTAGTTTGGTTGAACAAGACACAACTTGTTGTTGCGCGAATGCCGACAAAGTTTGGGCGAAGGAGCCGGATGGGTTGCGATGGGAATGGTATCGTGTGCTCGGTGACTCCGAGACCTTCGGGGGAACTCCAGCATTTGAAGACGCCACAGGGGCAACTGCAGACAGTGAAGTAGATAACACTAAGAGATCGTGCTGCTGATGGGGATATTCGAGCGCTATCTTAGCTTATGGGTTGCCTTTGCCATTGGCGGCGGAATGGCGCTCGGCGCATTATTTCCCGGAGGTTTCGACACGCTCGCGAATGTTGAGATCGCTGGTGTAAACCTTCTCGTCGCTGTCCTTATTTGGATCATGATTTATCCAATGATGGTGAACGTCGATTTTGGATCGATTCGTCGAATTGGAGATCGCCCGAAGGGTCTGGTCATAACGCTTGTTGTGAATTGGTTGATTAAGCCGCTCACGATGGCAGGCCTTGGCATCCTCTTCTTTGAAATTTTCTTTCACGAGTGGGTCGATCCCGGCGATGCTCGTGAGTACATCGCCGGCATGATTTTACTCGGTGCAGCTCCCTGTACCGCGATGGTTTTCGTCTGGAGCCAACTGGTTAGAGGGGATGCTACCTATACGCTCGTGCAGGTGTCAGTCAACGACCTCATCATGATTTTTGCGTTCGCACCCATTGTCGCGATGCTATTGGGAGTTGCTGACGTTATTGTGCCATGGTCAACCCTGTTTCTTTCTGTGCTGCTTTACGTCGTGGTACCGCTTCTTGCAGGGGTACTCACGCGCCGAGCGTTGATGGGAGAGACTGAAGATGCGTCTCGAGTGAATGCCTTCAGCGCGAAGCTCAAGCCGTACACAGTTGTCGGACTCCTGGCGACCGTTGTGTTGTTATTCGGTTTCCAAGGGCCACGTATTGTTGAACAGCCGATAGTCATTCTTTTGATCGCAATACCGCTGTTGATCCAAAGCTACTGGATTTTTTTCCTCGCTTATGGTTGGGCTTGGGCGTGGCGCACGCCCTTCGAGATAGCAGCCCCAGCCGCTCTCATCGGGACATCCAATTTCTTCGAACTTGCAGTGGCAGTCGCGATCAGCCTTTTTGGTCTTGACAGTGGCGCTGCTCTTGCCACCGTCGTCGGCGTCCTCGTCGAGGTGCCAGTGATGCTTTCACTTGTCGTTTTTGCGAATCGAACTCGACACAAATTTCCTGTAGCTCAAGCAGCGGATCTCAAACCAGAGGAGTTAGCGGCCACCGGAGAATGACGCACGCCTAGCGATGGCAATCGGAAATAGTTCGAAGCCCAAGGAGATTCTATAGTTCAATGGGGTCAGACTCCTTCGCATCCTCAGGCCAACGGCCGCTGAATCCGATCGAGTTGGATGCGAATCGAATTAGTAGCCCGGGTTACGTATACTTCAGTGCTCATGCGCTGAGCTGACTTGTAGCCTCGTTATCGTAAGTAGGGCTTGGCAAATGTTACACCGGGAGGTGGTTTTTCCACGATTTACATATCGAAACACACTACATCACGCTAGTGATTCAGTTTTCGCGGATATTTCTCCGACAACTAGGAACTCCACATGTCAGCGCTCCAAAACAACGAACCCCGCCGCATGCAACTTGGCCTTTTTATGCCGAACTGCAGCAACGCCTATTCCATCAGTACTTACAAACCGGACCCTCACGATTGGACCTACGAAGCAAATTTGAAAATTGCGCTGGCAGCCGAAGCTGCCGGTTTCGATTTTCTGTTCCCGGTGGCTAAGTGGCAAGGCTACGGTGGCGAGACTGATTACCTAGCGAATTCCCTCGAGACCTTCACCTGGGCATCCGCGTTGCTGGCAAACACCAGCAAAATTAATGTGTATTCGACCGTGCACGTACCTGTCTTCCACCCGGTCGCCACTGCCAAAATGGGCGCAACACTTGATCACATCGGCAAAGGTCGTTGGGGTCTCAATATTGTCAGCGGATGGAGCGAACACGAATTCGGCATGATGGGTATCGAAGTGATGCCGCACGCAGAGCGTTATCGCCGAACCGCGGCCTATATAGAGATATTGAAAGGACTGTGGACAGAACCGCCGGGGACATTCAACTTCGACAGCGAGTGGTACACCATTACCAACGGCAACGTCCAACCACAGCCCACGCGGCGGCCGCATCCGACAATCGCCAACGCGGGCGTGTCCGAAGATGCCAAAGATCTGGTTTCGAAATGGTGTGACTGGGCGTTCATCAGTCCGCCGTCGGTTGAGGATGCTCCGGCCGTGGTCGCGGATATCAAAAGGCGCGCTGCGGCGCAAAACCGCTCCGTGCAATGCGCGTGCTATCCCTTCGTATTGTGGCGCGATAGCGCGGCGGAAGCCGAGGCCGAACGCCGACGAATTGTCGACAATATCGATCGCGTCGCGGTCGATAACTGGGCACGTGGTTTACAAATACAAAGTGGCTCGTTCGACGATTTCACAGCCGAAATGTACGCCTTTGGCGGTGGCGCGTTACCCGTGGTCGGTACTAAGGAACACGTGGCCGAGCAATTGAAAATCCTCTACGACGGAGGCATGGACGGTTTCCTCATGGTGATGCTCGATTACTATCAAGATACGATCAGATTCGAGCACGAGATCATGCCGTTGCTCCGGGAAATGGGCGTGCCGTTGAATTAGCCGTAAATTGTCACGGCACCGGTGACGTGGCGGATCGCTTGGATGATTCTTCTTTGCCACCTCCTCTGGTCGTGAATGTCGGCGGCAAATTTGCTGAAGAGCGCTCAAACAGCAGTTAACCGCCAACATTGTGACGTCGATTCCGCCGCGAAGACGAGCGAACACCAGATGCAAATAAATGTTTGTTAGCTGTTGAAGAGTCGGACTAACTGGGCAGTGTCCCTGCTCTGCTGCTTTAAACTTTAAGTAACTAGCCATTTTCCCCAGCCAACCAGAAAGAGACCTAGCAGAGCAACAAAACTTATACCGAAAAATACCGAACGCGCCTTTCTTTGATCCGCGTAGTAACAGCACATGTGACCGACCCGACCGATTAGATAGGCAATACTCAAACTGTTGATCCACTTTGGATCGGCCGATAGCACAATCGAAAACAGCAAGAGAACGATAAATGCGGCAATAGTTTCGTTGGTATTTGCGTGTGCTCTCGCCGCCCGAAATAAAATACTCTTGTGATCGTTTTCGATGCTCGAACCAGGCGTATGGCCCCTAACTATTCCCAGCACATCGGCAACAAGAAGCTGTAATAGTAATAGCCCGCCGATCACCCCGAACGCTAAGATCGCCGACCCGTATTCGTTTATTTGTACGTCCATTTACTGATCATCCTAATGTTCGCGCCGCCATCTAACGTCGGCATAACGTGCGCTTGCTAGTAGCCGGCTGGCCCTTGTGGGTCGATCTCGGCCCCACATCTCTACCCTGCTAATGACTGTAATCTGGAGTCAAAAGCGCCGTTCGAATACCGTCGATCCAGGACGACACTCAGACGCTAATTTGTAAAACAAGGTCTAAATTCTTCCATTTAATACATCGTCGGCCAGCTAGCGAGTAACCGTCTGCTGCGGCCCATTTCACCATCCGGACCCATCGCTGTGCGCAACGCGCGGATCAGCTCGATGCGCGTATCTGCCGGGTCGATGATGTCGTCGATAAGATTTAGCCCGGCAGCTTCCCACGGTGAATTCATTTCGTTCATTTCATCGATCAGCCGTTGTCGTTCTGCTTGCGGATCCGTAGCCGTTTCCAGCTTGCGTCCGTAGACGACGTTCACGGCCACCTCTGGTGCCATAAAGGATACATCGGCCGTCGGCCACGCAAATAAACGATCAGCCTTCATATTCGCGCCAAGCATATTGCAATGCGCCATGCCGTACGATTTTCTCAAGATTACGCTTAACTTCGGCACGCTCGCATGATGCAAGGCATCGAGAAATTGCATAATACGCAACGGCATCTTGTGCTCTTCGGCAGCGCGGCTGACGAAAAACCCAGGGGTGTCATGCAGAAAAATTAGCGGGATATGGAATGAATCGCATAGCGTTATAAACGCGGTGGCTTTTTCACACGCACCCCATCCCATTGCGCCCGCACTAAACATTGGGTTGTTGGCGAGTATGCCAACAACCATCCCATCGAGACGTGCAAGGGCAACCGTTAAACTGCGATCGTAGAACGGCTTCAGTTCTAGAACACTGTCTACGTCGGCAATCGTCTTTACCACTCTGCGCATATCGTAACCTTGACGTGGCGATGCAGGCAGCATTCGATAAATCTCATCGAGACGACGATTCGCGGAGTCCTCAGATTTTATCGTCGGCGGGAGATGATTGGCATTCGATGGGAGGTACCCTAAAACTTTGCGGACTAGCTCCAAGCAATGGGCATCATCGTCGGCGAATAAATCGACTTGCCCTGTCGTTCGCGCGTGCAGTTCCCAACCGCCCAAATCTTGGGGCGCGACCTGCTCACCCGTCGCCGCCTCCAATACCGCGGGACCGGTTACTGCCATCACAGTCCCTTTCACTTGGACGACGATGTCTGCAATGGCTGCATAAAAAGTCGGTCCGCCGAAACAGTCTCCCATGATCGTTGCGACATAAGGGACGAAGCGATCGCGTGGCGGTTTGTCGATCGGCAAGACAATACTCATCATGCCAGGCGCACCCATAATGTCCGGGATCCGCCCGCCGCCTGCATCGCCCAGGTTGATCATAGGGAAGCCTTTCTTAATCGCGTAATCCTGGCCCGCGTGTTCCTTCTTCTGGCCTATTCGCCCATATGATCCCGCTTTGATCGTAGTATCGTCCGCGCCAACGTACACAGCGCGTCCGTCGATTTCGCCAAATCCCGTTATCTCTCCATCGGTTGGCGTCGTGTCTTTATCTTCTTGACGATCGCTATGTGCGAGCAAACCTAGTTCATGAAACGTTTGCGGATCTAATAATTGTTCAATACGCTCACGCGCAGTGAGGCGCCCAAGCTTGTGCTGTCGAGCAATTCTCTCGGGCCCGCCCATTCCTAACGCGTGTTTCTTCGCTTCGGCAAGGCGCTCAAGGTGATAAGGATCATCGGCTATTGGGTCACTTTTATCGTGTTTCATGATTGACAATATTCCGTAACTTTCGGTAATGACTCGCCTTGGCGATCGGTGCGAAACGCCGGCATGAAGGACTGTTAGATGGATTACATTGGGTTGCTGGCGCGCTCGCTGATTCGCAGTAAATAGTTTTCCCTAACGATCAGAAATAAGGGAAACGCAAAAGCGAATGCAATCGTCCAAGTGAGTACGATAAATATCCAGCCATTGGAAATATTCAATCGCTTCGATTCGTGCAGTACCCAAATCGAAAACACCAGTGCGCCGACCATCACGTCGATGCTCAACGAGCTCGAAGCGTTGTTCGCGAAGCCTTGACGCAAAAATTCGGCGACATCAAATATTAAACTGGTCTCCTGCATAAAGGCTATGTTGAAATACCACGGCCCGAATAAGCCGACAACGGCCAGGCACGCGTATACCCATTGCTGCTTCGGTAGCATCATTGAATCTTCTCCATTAACGACTGGAAGCGGTATTAGATTTATCCGCAACCATTTCTAATAAATTGTGACTGAATTAAAGGTAAGCACAACTCCGCCGAACTTGATTGCTGCTACCCAGGGTCTCGGCGGCAAAAGAGCAATCGCGTCGTTGGATCAACCGATCACGTGTTTCATGCCGTGATTTACACGAATCAAGGTGTCCTACTGCTAGCCTATGGTTTTGCTAATCGCGAGTCGCTACCCATTGAACCATATCGCGAAATTTTTTCGCGCCGTCGGCTAGCGTTTCTGCGACGTTGCTTAGATCGTCGTAGTACGTTGCTTCGGATGATTCTTCCAAGGCTATTCCGGCACGATACGAATCGAGCGCACCGCGTTCAAGAATATCTTTATAGCGCTTTACCATCACAGGATGATTGTTCGACATGAGTCGTGCGATCGCGATGCTCTCGGCATCTAACTCTTCGGTTGTACTAAAGACTCGTTGTACCAGCCCCCAATTAAAGGCGATATCTGCATCGATCGGATAAGCAGCCATGCTGGCAAGTTTTGCGTTGTTCATACCGCAGACTTCGGCTAGCCGTTGAGAAACCCGACGACCGGGGTGGACGCCATATTTTGCGTGATTGTCGATAAATACGGCGCCCCTCGATGCCAGTAAAACGTCGCAACAAAGCGCAATTTCAAAGCCGCCTGTCACCGCAGGACCGTTCACGGATCCGATTATCGGAAAAGGACAGGCCCACATTGCGCGAAATGGGTCCCGATCAGGAGTGAGGCCCCCTTCTAAATATTCATTTAGCCTGCCGATGTCCAAACCAACCGTGAACGCCCGTCCTTGCGCACGTAATATCACCGCGCGGACTCGATCTTTATTAGGATCCGGGTGACGTAGCGCGGTTATGCCATCGAACGCTTGAGCAATCGCGAACATGAAATCGCCGCTCAACACGTTGAACTCTTCAGGATTGTCCATCGTGACAATGAACACGCCGTCACCGCCGTTCAAGTCATCAACAGTCACTTGTCCGTGTTCGCCGTAGCTCGCGAGTCGTGATCGATCAGCCATTGTTGTGCACCTTAAGTTTAGAGGGCGCCTGGATAATTATTTTCAACGAGTTGTCTCTTGCCGTTCACCGCGCTAGATCAGTGAGTGCTTAGCCCAGGATCGCGACATCAGATTCTATTCGAACGATTGGAATACGCTTGCGCGCTGTTTCAATCGCTTCAAAAATTATGCATTCATGCATTTACCGATCGATTATCGCCGCAAATAGAACAAGTACCCAAACTGGCCGATCTGAATGTCGCACTGCACCATAGGTTCGCTCGATGTCTTCGACGGGCGTGCCTAAAGTTATCGATCCTAAACCCACACCTAAGCTACCCATTGATTCCGCTGATGCACAGTCGCTACCATGCGACCTGCAGTCGCTTACCCCTAAGCCACAGAGGAACTCATAATGAAGCGCATCGTTACCACAGGTCTCGCCCTGCTTTTTGTCGTTGTTAGTCATGTCAGCGCACAAGACTGGCATACATCGAAATGGGGTAAAGACGACACTATTGGTGCCGCGAACTTAGTCACACCCGAACGTATACTGGCTGCAACCAAGCTTGTTAAAACCGGTAAGCGATATGCCTTGGGGCAAATTACTAGCCGAGACACACCCGCATTTGGTACGCGGACGTTCGAACTATTCACTGTCTCCAACGGCGGCGTATTTGACGGCACCGGCGAACCATATGCCGACAACCACATGACAACGAATGACGATTGGGCGTTGGTGTGGATGGGAGTCGGCTCGCAAATCGACGGCCTCGGCCACGTCGGCATTGATCATGTCTACTACAACGGTAATCACGTCAAGGATTTTTTCTCATCCGGCGGGTTGAAAAAACTCGGCACGCAAGATATTCCACCGATCGTCGCGCGTGGCGTCGTACTCGATATCGTTGCCTACTTTAAAGACAAAGACCCGAGCAAAGTGATGACGGTGAGCGGCCTCGAGATGCTCAAAGAAGGCACGGCAATTAATCAACCGGAGATCGAAGGTGCTCTGATGCGCCAATCATTGAGCTTAAAAGCAGGCGATATCGTGCTGTTACATACGGGTTATATGGAGATGGCGGACATCGATACGCCCCGCTATAAGAAATCCATCCCCGGACTCGGCGTTCAAGGTGCTCAGTTTTTAGCCAGTCATGATCCCATCGCAATTGGTGCGGATACGTTTGCACTTGAGGTCATTCCGTTCGAGAACGAAGGCAACGCTTTTGAAGTGCATTTAGAATTGATCCCGAAGCGCGGTATCTACATTCTAGAAAACATGGTGACCCGCGAGCTTGTTAACGACCAAGCGTGGGAGTTTATGTTCGTATTAGGGCAAGCGAGGATGCAAGGTGCGGTACAGATGATCATCAACCCGGTTGCGATCCGTTAGATGTTTTCGCCAAGCCATTTACAAGACGCCGATTGAGCCGCAGGCGATCACGCGACGACCAGTCATTTACACGACTTCGAGGATAGGACGACAAAACGGTATGCGCTCGGTAAAATCGAGTGCATAGTTTTCTCGGTCGTTAACCTAAAGATCGAGGCCGCGTATGCAGAACAAAAGGCGGCCTAATACGGATAAGAAACGTTTATTCTCCGTACATCGTCATTTAAGTTCCGTGAGAGTTTTTGCGATCGGCCCGGTGCCGAGCGCACCCCGCGCTCAATCGGGCGCAATCTTCGAGGACAAAGGAGTTTTGAGATGACACGATGGATGCCAATTTGGATCATGGCAGGCGCTCTGTTCGCGAGCGGATGTAATAAAGACCAAGACACTACAACACCATCGGCTCCTGTCGATGTGGCCACAACTAGCAGCGCGGCTGCCGCTTCCGTCGCCACATCCGCGCCCAACGCTGAATCAGACGATCTCGGCGTCATTTCCAATCCGGCTCACGAGAGCATGAAGCAGACTGCGCCAGCAGAGTTCGATGTGTTATTCCATACATCTGCCGGCGATTTTGCGGTGCACGTCACGCGCGACTGGGCACCCGTTGGTGCCGACCGGTTTTACAGCTTAGTGACGAACAAATTCTACGATGGCAATCGCTTTTTCCGGGTTGCACCGGGTCAATCCGGAGGGCGCTTCGTAGTGCAGTGGGGGATCCATGGCGAACCGTCGGTGAACACTGCCTGGCAATCACACCCACAAGCCAAAATTGATGACGATCCGGTACGCCAGTCGAATGCGCCCGGCAGCATTACATTCGCGACATCCGGGCCGAACTCGCGTACCACGCAGTTGTTTATTAATTATGCGGACAACAGCTTCCTTGACGGCATGGGATTTAGCACGTTCGGCGAAGTCAGCGGCGACGGTATGCAAACCGTTGTCGCAATTAATAGCGAATATGGCGAGCGCCCGGACCAAGGCCGGGTTCAGTTCGAAGGTAACGCCTACTTGAATCAGAAATTCCCCAACCTCGACTACATCATCACCGCCACGGTCGTGAAGTAAAAGGGATCGCACGAAATTGCGGCTGGTTGTCGACTACGGACGACCGAGCGCAATCGAAACGGAACTCAAAGGCGGCGAATTCGAAATGGCTGCAGCGTCACGATTCGTACAACCAAAATTGTTGGGCGCCCTGGACTAAGACCACGGGTCAATGGGGGCAATGGGGTCAGACACCATTGACCCCATCAATGAACGGATAACGTCTGTGAGAGCAAGGGTGTCCGCCCCCATTGATCCCATTGATCCGCTTGCTTCGCACACGCCGATGTTCCATGAATTAATCGAAGGTTTCTGAACTATCCATGGCGACGAATTTTGCCTCCAGCACCAACCGGCGTTACGTCCTAGGTGTTCTCGTTCTGGCCTATACGGTTAATTTTATTGACCGCCAAATTCTCTCGATCCTACTGGAGTCAATTAAACAAGATCTGGGTGTATCCGATCAGATGCTCGGACTCTTGTCCGGCTTCGCGTTTGCTTTGTTCTATGTCGTAATGGGCATTCCGATCGCGGTGTGGGCGGATCGCGGCAATCGGCGCAATCTAATTAGTGTTGCGTTAGCGTTATGGAGCGCGATGACGGCGCTATGTGGTCTCGCGCAAAACTTCTGGCAACTCGCTGGCGCGCGGATTGGGGTCGGGATCGGCGAAGCAGGCTGTACGCCACCGGCATTCTCCTTGCTTAGCGATTACTACGCACCTGGCGAACGCGCGTTCGCTTTCGGCATCTACTCGCTCGGCATCCCATTCGGATTAATGTTTGGCTTATTCATCGGCGGCTGGATTAATGAGGTGTTTGGTTGGCGAATGGCATTTTTCGTCGTTGGCTTACCGGGCATCTTGCTAGCTTTGGTCGTGCGGTTCACGATCAGCGAACCGGTGCGCGGCCAAGTCGAAAACAAAAATGCCGACGTCGCAAAACCCCGTTTCTTCCATTCCTTAAAGTTTCTTTCGACACAACCGGTCTTCGTACACTGTTCTATTGGTGGCGCCCTCGCCGCTTTCGTGGCCTACGCGGCGATGGGTTGGTACCCGTCATTTTTGATCCGCAGCCACGGCTTAGGTACCGCGGAAATTGGCCTATGGCTCGGATTGATCATGGGCGTTGCTGGTGCCGCTGGCATGTTGCTCGGCGGCTGGCTCTCAGACAAATTGGGCGCGCGCAACACGCCATGGTATCTGTGGACGGTGGCGGTCGGCTTGCTCATTGCACTACCGTTTAGTGCGATGAGTTATCTCGTCGACGACCCCTACGTTGCGATGCTGTTGTTCTCCATTCAGCTGATGGTAGCCAACGCTTGGCTCGGGCCGACCGTGGCCCAGATCCAAGGGATCGTTGAATTGCGAATGCGCGCGGTGTCAGTTGCTGTATTATTTTTTATCACCAACCTCATCGGTTTAGGTCTCGGTCCTTGGGTGATCGGCACGTTAAGTGACGCGCTACGACCCCAATTTGGCGACCATTCATTGCGCTGGAGTTTATTCGCCGTGGGGTTCTTCGGCTTGTGGGCGGCGTGGCATTACTACCGCGCCGGGCAGTTACTGGAAGAGAATCTGAAAACAGCTAACGCGACCCCGGCGTTGTCATCTCATTAGATTCATCGTAGCGCTACAACGACGTTCACCGTCATACAGCACGACCAATGACAACGGACCGCCTTCTCAATTCTCACACTAGGGCGCGCGCGTAAGGATCGGTTTCGAACCACTCGGATAGAAAATTCATGAGCTCGCGGATACGACTGTTGTATTGCACGTCGCTGTGGGTCACGCACCAAAACTCTATCGGCGGCAGTGAAATTGTTTGCAATATTCTCACGATCTCGGGCCAGTGTTGCGCGAGCCCGACGTGCGTAGCGCTGATGCCGGCGCCAGCTCGTAGGAGTTGCAGCTGAGCGAGCAGATGATCGGACCGCAGGCCGAAATTATTGCGCGTGAAAGCGTAACCAAGCTAGGCAGCGCTATTAATAAAATCACGATTCTCATCAAAACCGATCAAGGTGCAAGACAGGACTTCTTCTATCGTGGTCGGCTCGCCATGTTCGCTTAGGTAGTCTGCATGAGCGAACAATCCGATTTCTAGATCTGGTAGACGTCGCGCGACGAAATCGGGTTGCGTCGGGCGAAACATGCGTAACGCGATGTCGGCCTCACGCTTGCTTAAACTCGAACTCAAATTGGATATGACGATCTCGATGTTGACGTTCGGATGTTTTTTCTTAAAAGCGGCGATCGCAGTCGGTAAAAGATAGACGCCGACTATCTCGTTAGCGCTGATCCGGACGTCTCCGCTTAACTCTTCAGACAATCCCGAGGCGAGTCGCGAAAACAATTCTGCAGACTCTCCCATGTCACTCGCTGCCGCAACGAGCGCATGACCGGATTCGGTAAGCACCAAGCCCCGGGTCGTGCGTTTGAATAAATTCAAACCTGTTTGGACTTCTAAGTTGTGGATGTCACGACTCAAAGTCGGTTGCGAGCCGCCTAATTCACGGGCCGCAGCCGACAAGCTGCCCGTTCGCGATACGAGCAAAAACGAGCGAATGAGTCCCCAATCCGTATTATTCATATATGAATATCAACCATTCTATTTTTGCTATTCAAATACCGTTTATGAATATCAATAATAGCGCCTTCGAACTCAACCCACGTTTATTCGAGGAGAGAAATTATGCGAACGGCGCTTGTTTTAGGCATCACTGGGGGATTCGGCCGTACAGTTGCTAACGCTCTGGTCGGCAATGGATGGCAAATTAGGGCGTTAATGCGCGATCCGAAGAAACTCCCGCCGGAGTTTTCGAGTATCGATGTAATACACGGGGATGCGAAGAATTTCGACGATGTTCACCGCGCGGCCGCGGCTACGGACCTGCTTGTCTATGGGGTGAATCCGCCTAAGTATCGTTGGCGCGGTGTGGCTTTTCCATTACTCGAAAATACCGCTCGAGTTGCCGAAAAACTTGGCTTGACCGTCGTTTTCCCGGGCAACGTCTACAATCTCGATCCGCTTGCCAGTCCTGACTTCTCGGAGAACTCATTGCGCCGCGCGGTGACTGCCAAAGGCGAAATCCGGGAGGCCATGGAACAACGTTTAAATCACGCGAGCGGTCGTGGTGCGCGAGTGATCGTCCTGCGGCTCGGCGATTTCATCGGTAGCGATCTCGGTAGTGCCTGGCTTGGCCAGCTGATTAACCGCACGAAAACTGGCTATGCGCTCAGTGCACCGGGCCCAACGGATCTTATTCACACCTGGGCCTACCTCCCCGACGTCGGTACAACAGTCGCGAAACTCGTCGACCTCCGCCAGCAATTCGAACCGTATAGCGAGTTCCATTTTCACGGTCACCGGTTGAGTTTTAACGACATTGCCTCGGCCATACGTGAAGCCAGCGGCTTATCCGTAACAATCAAAGCCTTTCCCTGCTGGGTGTTGCGCATAATGTTGCCGCTGTCCGGATTGTTTCGCAGTTTGTTGGAAATGCGTTATCTGTGGAACTGCGAGATAAATTTGAATGAAAACAAACTTCGCGAAGTGTTGGGCGGCAACGTTCCGCACACGCCAATCCGCGAAGCACTACTGAACTCGGGGATGGCCAGCGGCAACGCGGATAGTTTGCTTGAAACGGTAACGATCTAAGCACTGGGATCGAGGATCAACTGTATAGCCTGAGACAGGATTGTGAGCGCGTCATCGAATGTCGAGCGAGCCGCCGCACGGTATCCTTTCCCGTTCCATCGAAGACGCCGATTCGCATAGAATGCACGCTGCCCTTTTAGCGAGCGTTGCTCAACGCTGAACCTAATTAATTTTGCGAGGAATTCTATCGATGAAAACGACCCGCTCTAAGCACCAAGTCATAGTAATCGGGGCCGGACCCGGCGGCCTTTGTACCGCAGTCAAATTGCGGGAGGCCGGTATCGAGGATTTCGTTATTCTTGAGAAAGCCGATGGCATAGGAGGAACTTGGTGGCACAACCGCTATCCCGGGGCTGAGTGCGATGTGAAGTCTCACCTCTATTCGTTTTCATTTGAATTGAAAAGAGATTGGTCACGACCGTTCGCCGGACAAGCAGAAATTCTCGATTACTTACATCACTGCGCTGCCAAATATGATGTCGAATCGTTTTGTCGATTTGGCCATACGGTCACCTCGACCCTGTGGAATGATGATGCTGCGCGGTGGACAGTCACGACAGACGACGGCGTAGAATTTGTTGCCCCTTATGTCGTAAGCGGGATTGGTATGTTTAACGATCTCAAGTGGCCAGACTTTCCTGGCCTCGAATCATTCCAAGGGACATCGTTTCATTCCGCACGCTGGAACCACGATTGCGATTTAACCGGTAAAAAAGTTGCCGTTATCGGATCCGCAGCAAGCGCTGTGCAATTCCTTCCGCAAATCGCGGCACAAACGAGTGCGCTACATATTTTTCAACGTACAGCGAATTGGGTCATTCCGAAAGAAGACGAACCGTACACGACGGAGCAACTCGCGCATTTTCGTGACGACGAGCAAGCGATTCACGAATCACGCCAAGCCATCTACAAGGAACTGAACGACTTCATATTATTCAACGATCCTGAGGCGCTTAAGGAAGCCGAAGACGCAGGAGTCGAGAACATGTCGGTCGTGCAAGATCTAGAAGTCCGTCAGAAGCTCATGCCGACTCACCCGTTTGGCTGTAAACGGCCGTTATTCTCGAACCTTTTCTATCCCATATTTAATTTGCCGCAAGTCGAGCTTGTCACCGACAAAGTCGAGAAAATTACTGAAACGGGTGTCGTCTCCGACGACGGAAAACTACGCGAAGTCGATGTCGTGATCTTGGCGACGGGCTTTCACGTCACTCGCTATCTCTCTGCGATCGATGTGCAGGGGCGCAACGGCGTGCGTCTCGAGGATGCGTGGAACGATGGCGCCCAAGCCTATCTCGGGATCACCACGCATGGCTTCCCGAATTTATTCATGCTCTACGGTCCGAACACGAACAATGGTTCCATTTTGTTTATGCTGGAACGTCAGGTCGAATATATCGTGCGCCAACTTAAGCGGATCGAAAATGAAGGCCTGGGCTGGATTGATATTCGTAACGATGTTGAGACGTCGTACAACGACGCGATGCAACGCGACATCAAGACGGTCGAGGTATGGCAAGCGAATTGTGGTAACTACTACAGCGTAAAATCGGGTCGCATGGTGACTCAGTGGCCGCACGATCTGGACGAGTACACGGCGCGTATTCGCAGCGATGATTCGAACGCATACGAAAGTGCGCCTGGGTAACAAGCAGGAGCTAAAGACTGATTGAGACAACGGCGAGCCATTACTCGCCGTTGTCGCTTCTACACGTTAAATCCGCTTTCAGGTCGACCGGCGCGGCCGGAAGAAAGGCAACTGGGTGCCGTCGGCGAGCGGCTCAAATATCACTTCAACCGGCAGGCCGATGCTGAGTTCCTCATAGTCCAAATCGCGCAAGCCGGCCGTAATTCGCACCCCTTCCTCCATTTCGACGACCAGCACGGCGTACGGAAATATCGTTTCGAACTCACGAGACATTGGCATATAGCACACCGTCCACGTATAGACTTCGCCGCGCCCGGAAGACTCACGCCACGCCCACTCGTCGGATCCGCACTTAGCACACATGAAACGCGGAATATGCCGCCACGTGCCGCATTGTTCACAACACTGGAAGCCGAGTTTGCCCGTCGCACAATGTTGCCAAAACTCCTCATCGAGATAGGTGACGGGTCGTGGCGGGGGGTTCGGTATAAATTCGCTCATTGCATTACTTCCTCAGGATCACGACGCTGCCGTCGCCAAAATCACCCCAGCCAGTAACAAGGCCAAGTTCGGCGTCTGGCACTTGCATCTCGCCACCATCACCACGCAATTGACGGACCGCCTCGACGACATGATTCATCCCCCAAACATGCGCTTGGGAGTGCAGACCGCCGTGTGTATTCATCGGAAACTTGCCGCCGAATTCGATATTGCCGTCTTTAACGAATTCGCCCACGGCCCCGCGTTCACAAAAACCGAGCGCCTCGAGTTGTAACAATACGACGTAGGTAAAGCAGTCGTAAATTTGAATAAAGTCCATATCTGTTGGTTTCAGTCCGGCCATCGCAAACGCCTGTGGTGCGGCATTAGATAGGCCTATGTGGAACATATCTGGCCGGTTCGCGATGTCGTCTGCCGGGTATGGATGGCCTTCGGCCGCCGCCATCACATAGGCCGGCCGGTGGCGTAGATCCTTTGCCTGGTCCGCGCCACTCAGTACGACTGCGCAAGCGCCGTCAGTTTCTAGGCAACAATCGAACAAACGAAACGGATGCGAGATCCAACGCGAATTTAAGTACGCTTCCATGTCCAATGGTTTACCACGGGTCACAGCTTTATCGTTGAACTGTGCGTGCTTGCGCGCAGCTATCGCAATCGCGCCGGTGGTTTCCGCGCCAATGCCATAGAGCTGCATGTGCCGGGTCGCCATCCAGGCGTACATTTGCACCGGTGAGGCGCTACCGTACGGGATGTAATAGCCTTTTAACGTGCGCTCTAATGCGGGCAAGGAGATTGTTTCGACAAACTTCGCGCCGGGCTTCGCGCGCAATGCTGAAGAACCATTCCAGCCGACAGTAACTACAACATTCTTGGCGACCCCCGCTGTGATCGCCATCGCCGCGCTTTGCAGAGCCGTGACCGGGCTTGCGCCGCCCATGTTGACGGTCACTGAATAGCGTAAATCTTCGATGCCGAGATTCGCAGCAATCTCTTCGGCGGTAATAAACACGGGTGGCAGTACCAAGCCATCGATGTCCCGCGCCTTGAGCCCAGAATCTGCGATTGCGATGCGCACGGATTCCAACATCATTTCCGCCGACGGCCGCGCCGCGCCGCGTGTGTATTGTGTTTCGCCGATACCAACGATGGCGGTCCGATCTCTAAAATCTACTGGCATTGCACTGGACATATAGGATCCCTAAATCAAGTTACTTTTCGAGGGAAGAACTGCGCGCCTCCCGCTTGGAAACCCCAACGCTAACGTCAGCGGGGCAAGCTCCGGTGTAAGTCGAATATTTCCGGCGAACGACGCTGTTTCAGCGTCCTTTAAACACAGGTTTACGTTTTTCCATGAACGCACGTCGACCTTCTTGAATGTCTTCGCTCTTAGAACAATCCTCGACCAACGAATTGCATAAGGCGAGATCGCGCTCACCTTCATCTTTGAGCAGTTCATTAATAATGACATTGGTCGTCTTTAACGACAAAGGCGCATTGTTCGTCATCGCTTCGACGTAGGAACTAACGTAATCATCAAGCTCAGCATGCGCTACCACGCGATTTACTAGACCCATTGTTTTCACCTCTTCGGTATCGAAACGCCTAGCGGTATAAAATATTTCTTTCGCGTACGACGGGCCAACCAAGTCAATTAGCACTTTGGTATTTTCATGACCGTAGCCAACACCGAGTTTCGCAGCCGGGATGCAGAAGCTCGAATCATCCGAGCAAATACGCAAGTCGCAACTCACTGCAATGCCCATGCCACCACCAAAGCAAATTCCTTTGATTTTCGCGATTGTTGGCGTTTGCGCATACTGAAGCGATGCGTAACCACGGTTCACGGCGACACCGTACTCCTTGATACGTTCTGGGTCCGCGCGCTCGCTTTCGAATTTTGATATATCGGCGCCCGAAACAAACGCTCGGTCACCCGCACCCTCCAATACCACTACCCGGATGTCGTCGTCGCCATCAAACATTTCCATGGTGTCGGCGAGCTGGCCCCACATCGCGCGAGACATCGCATTATGTCGATCGGGATTGTTAAAAATTAGCCTGCCGAGATGGCCGTGCTTCTCAGCAATGATGTTACCTTCAGACATATGGATTCTTCTCCAAGTTAATGCGACCTAATACCGTAAACGCAGCTTAACCCGCTTGAATCGAGGACGACAATTTAGTCGACATGAACAAGCTTGAACAAACTGCCGAAATTATACGATGGACTGTGCGGCGGCTTCGCAATCGGTATGTACGGAGCGACGGTCAATCGCTTGTATCTGATTTCGCATCGTCATCGCAAACGCGACCAACGTAGCGGTATTCTGCCGTAAAGGCATGCAAATAATCATTTAAGTAACGTTGCCGCTCGCGCTCGAACGACTCTGCGCTCGGCGCCTCGGGTAATAATCGATCGTCCGATAGGTGCATGCGTTCGACAAAGAACTCGGTAACATCGCGCCCGTCCAGCATTGGCACAATCGTCTGTTGGTGCGGTCCTGCCGGCGATAGATCAAACAGGTGACCGGCAATTACCGTATGCCCTGGTAGGGCAAGGGCTTCGGCCACTGTATACAACGGCACATCTTGCAACGGCGGTACAAACGGACCGTAGTTGGGTGCTTGAAAGGTCTCGAGGCTCGCCAGTTGCTCCAGATAGGTAGTACTGAGTCCGAGCTTGATACCGCCATCGTAGAGCAGCGCTCGATAGCGCCGTGAGGGGCGTCCTTCGTCACTCATCATTCCAACCAAACCAACGTAGACGTGCGCGTCTAGTTGTTCGCCAGCATATGTCTCCAGGCTGAGCAGACGCCGATCGTAGTACACCCCGCGACCCTCGAAATCATCGAGCGTCGATAAACAATCGTCGGGACATTTATACAAGGCCCCATGCACTTCTCCTCCAGCGCACGGTACGACGTTAGCTACCTTGCCCTCAAAAGCGTATGGGTGATTAATATTAAACGCGAGCCGCCACCCGGGCAGCATCGCCGCTCCGGCGGTGATCGGTTCTACGCCTTTGCTGCGCAACCCGGCCCAATTCAGATTCGACCCGTAGCCAAAATAATGTAACATCTGACCAGGATACTAGAAGCGGCCGAAAAGTTATGCGGATAAACTGCGGGCTCGGATCGCACCAGCCGATTCGCAGTGCGGCGAATATGCATGAAAACAATGTTCTATCCGGCGTCCAAGGCGCGATAGTCCACGAACGAATGCGCCTCATTATTACGCGAACGCGCAATTCACGCGATCGGAAAGCGGATCGTCACACCCTCAAACCTAGGACATTAATCCGTGAATCGTATGTCGGATTATCGGTCCAGCCACAAGGAGATGTGTGCAGCCAGGTTAAAGATTGGATACGCTAGGCTTCTCGACGATGTCGAGTACCTGCCCTGCACTTGCCGCAGGCATTTTTTAAACGACTAATTACCAACGAAGTACTCATTAATGTACCGCCACCAGATCGACTTTGCATCCATCTAGATGCGTCATGCATGACTACGATTTTATTATTATCGGTGCCGGCTCTTCCGGTGGAGTTATCGCGAATCGCCTGAGCGAAAACGGTCGGCACAAGGTGCTGCTGCTTGAAGCGGGGAAATCGGATCATTGGTTAACCCGAATCCCTATCGGCGCGGCAAAACTAATCGATCATCGAAGTGCAAATTGGAATTTTTCTGCCGATCCGGACGAAGATCTATTCGGTCGTAGTTTGGCGGTGCCGCGTGGTCGGCTGCTTGGCGGGTCCAGCGCGATCAACGGACTCGTGTTTGTTCGCGGCCAAGCCTTAGATTATGACCAATGGGCAGCGCAAGGTAATCTCGGATGGAGCTTCGCGGATGTCTTACCGATCTTTCGACAAATGGAGCGCTACGCGCATGGCAGCGAACAATGGCGAGGGCGTAACGGTCCTCTGCGAGTTAGCGAGGTCGATGATCAAAGCCCGTTGTACGACGCCTTGTTCGCCGCCGGCGTCGAGCTAGGTATCCCAACAAACCCTGATTACAACGGCGCAACACAAGAGGGCCTCGGCCGAGCGCAAGCGACGATTCATCGTGGGCGACGCATGAGCGTTGCAACCTGTTACTTGAAGCCGGCGCGTCGTCGCCCGAACTTACACGTCGTCGTCGACGCCACTGTTTGCTCGTTGCTGTTTACGGGCAGACAGTGCACGGGAGTCCGCTATCGGCGCGGCGATTCCATCATCGAGGTGCAGGCGAATCGTGAAATCATTTGTTCGGCCGGGGCGATCAATTCGCCGCAGCTGTTGGAGTTATCCGGGCTTGGTCAACCGACGATACTTCAGCAACATGGCATTGAAGTCCGCCAGGCATTGCCGGGGGTGGGCGAGAATTTGCAAGATCATTTTGCGCCGCGCATGGGTTGGGGACTAAATGGCAAGCGCGTCTCGTACAACGACCGTGCGCGAGGTATGGGACTAATTTGGCAGACCATGCACTACGCCCTACGCGGCGATGGCTTTTTGAGTTTGCCTGTCGCGCCCATCCTCGCATTTATTAAAACACGTGCGGAATTGCCGACCCCCGACGTACAAATTCATTTTCTACCGTATAGCTACACGGCTAATCGGCAACTGCACGTTCGGCCAGGTATGACGACCATCGTCAACCAACTGCGTCCAAAAAGCCGCGGTTCAGTGCACCTACGCTCGGCTGATCTGCAGCATGCGCCACGAATTCAGTTCAAATTTTTGAGCGACTCTTTCGATCAACGCACAACCATCGACGCCATTCGATTCACCCGACGATTCTTAGCAGCGAGTGCGTTAAGTGGACTACGCGGCGTCGAATTCAAACCGGGCCCTGCAGTGACCACGGATGAGGACATCTTGGATTGGGTCCGAAGAACGGCGGAAACGGCGTTTCACCCGGTTGGAACTTGCCGCATGGGAACGGACTCGTTAGCGGTAGTTGACGAACGATTGAAAGTGCGCGGCATCGGTGGGCTCAGGATCGCTGATGCGTCCATCATGCCGACCATCGTCTCTGGCAACACCAACGCGGCATGCATCATGATCGGCGAAAAAGCGGCGGCATTGATCTTGGAAGATGTGAAATAGAAGTCGGGTTTAGCAGCACTATCCTGCCTCACGCCTAAGTCGCGAATTGATCGCTATTCTCACCGCGGCGCAACACCATGTGCAGCTTCGCTGTAAACGCACACTCCTGATAAGAGACGGACACTGTAAAACTCACCGGCCGGCGAGCCGCCGACATCCGCGGCATACGTCGCAATAGGCTCATTGCCAATGTTAAACAATCGCTCGGTTGTCTGGTTGGATAAATCGCGATCGGAGTTTCGAGTCTGTGCCAATCGAACTGTTGAAGATTTTTACTGGCAATATTGCGTAGGTCCTGGGCATCATGAGCACGCTCTTACGATGAAATGCAGTTCGACTTTGGCTGCACTGAATTGAGCGCGTCCGTAAATCTCTAACCGTGGGAATATCAAGATGGGAATTAAAACCGGTCAGGCCTATGTTGACAGTTTGCGCGACGGTCGCGCGCTCTATGTGAATGGAGAACGAATTAAAGACGTCACGCAGTATCTGCCCTACCGAGGCATCGTCAATGAAATGGCCGCGCATTTTGATCGGCCGCACGATCCAAAATTTCATTCTCGTATGACCTATTCGTCGCCCATCGACGGCGCGCCCGTTAGCAATTCGTTTCGTCTCACGGAAAACTGGGATGAAATGACGGCGCGAGTGGCCGGAGAAACCTTAAGGGCCGAGGCGACGTACGGATTGATGGGACGCTTGCCCGATTTTATGAACGCGTTTGTGACGGACATGGCCGCAGTGCCGCAAGTATTGGGTCGACAAGACGAGGCTTACGCGGATAACGCGCATCGTTACTGGGAGTATTGTCGCGACCAAGACATCTGTCTTACACATACCTTGATCGACCCGCGCCGCGACTACAGTAAAGGCCTCGACGCGCAGGGCGCACTAAAATACGTTGGCGAAACCGATGCCGGTATCCTGGTAAGCGGTGCGCGGATGTTGTCGACCTTGGCGCCAGTGAGT
>JBLFWZ010000043.1:0-22190 GCA_047611905.1 Gammaproteobacteria bacterium
GCACGGTGATTCCCGATGAATACATTATCGAGAAGATATTGCACACGCGGGTAACAATAATCTTCTTAAAAATCGGCCCGACAATGGGAAATTCCAACTTCCAGCGATCGACTTTTAATGCGAAATCGGGATTCGTTTGAATTGCCGTCGCCGTTGCGAACCCGGCAAGAACAGGCGCTGCCAGAATCAAATACCAATACGATCGAAAAAACGCCGACGTTGCGATCAACGCGCGGGTTTGCATGGGCAGCTCCTGGCCCATCGTAGCGAGGAACGAGATCAATTGCGGTACGACATACAACATCAGAAAGAACAACACTCCAGCAACGAGTACCGAAACGATACTAGGATACATAAGGAGTTTTTTGGTCTGTGCCGCTTGCTCGTCTTGCCACTTTAGGTTTTCCGATATCTTGTGCAGCACAACCGTAAGCTGGCCACTTTGTTCGCCCGCTTTAATCAAATTGATGAACACCGAGTTGAAGACGGACGGAAACTCTTCCATAGACCCAGACAGGTTCCTTCCACCTTCAATCGCCTCGATCATGGCCGCCGTAACTTCACGCAAATGCTTGTTGTCGACACTGTCGCGTAAGTCGGCAAGACCCTCGAGTATCGGCACTCCAGCGTGGACTAATTGTTCGAGATGGAAACAGAACGTGATTAGGTCGGTGCGTTTTATGCCGTGGCCGGTAATGTTGCGTTGTTTCGATTTCAGTTCTTTAAAGTTGACTAAATCGAGCCCTAAGCGGCTCAAGCGAGTCTCCAAATCGGCGGGGTTCACGGCGTCGATTTTGCCGTGCAACACACGACCTTGCGCGTTCATGGCCTTGTAACGAAAGGCTTCCATCAGCTTATTCGCTCAGTTAGATCAACCACGCGCGAGACTTCATCAATTGAAGTTTGGCCATCGAGTACCCGCATTACGGCCATTTCTGCCAGCGATCTAAAGCCGTTTTTAAGCGCTGCATCATTTAATTCGCGTTGCGTAGCAGCACGGGCGATGAGCTCGTCTATTTCGCGATCGAACTTCAGCAATTCCATCAGTGCGAGGCGGCCTGAGTAACCTTGATGCTCAGCATGCTGAAACTCTTCGGTCACGCGGTTGATTCGTGTGCCACGGTCGAGCGCATCCAATCCTAAAATTTGTCGCTCGATCTCCGACGGTTCGTAAGGCTCGAAGCAGCCTTCTCTGAGCTTGCGGACAAGACGCTGCGCGAGAATGCCAATGATGTTGCCTGCCATCACCTCTGGCCGAACGCCCATATCGACCAGGCGGGGAATGGAGCCGAGAGCGGAATTCGCATGTAAAGTAGAAAATACTTGGTGACCGGTCATCGCCGCTCGAAAAGCCATCGCGGCGGTGTCCTCGTCACGTATTTCGCCGACGAGAATAATGTCCGGATCCTGGCGCAGCATTGAGCGAATGCCACTGGCGAAATCCAGACGCACGGAATCGTTCACCGATGTTTGACGAATCATACCCATTGGATATTCGACCGGGTCTTCAAGCGTCATGATGTTCACTGTTTCGTTGTTAAGATGGTTGAGTACGCTGTACAACGTGGTGGTCTTACCGCTGCCCGTCGGACCGGTAACCAGCAACAGGCCCTCAGGTCGCGACACCATCAATTTCAATAAGGTCAACACGTCCTCATCGAGGCCAATTTCGTCGATGGGCACAATGCCTTTTTGCCGATCGAGTACGCGCAGTACGATATTCTCGCCGTGAACGGTTGGAATAGTCGAAACGCGAAAATCGATCGCACGACCGGATAACGACAAACCAATTCGGCCGTCTTGCGGTGCGCGCGTCTCGGCTATATCCATTCCGGACATTACCTTCAAGCGAACTGCGATAGCGGACCAGTAGTTTTTATGTAGGCTGCGGATCTGCCGCAGCACACCATCGATGCGGTAGCGAAATCGTAAGAAACCTTCTTCCGGTTCGAAGTGAATATCGGAAGCGCCGCGTTTGACGGCATCCGAGAGTAATGCGTTGACCAGACGGACAACTGGCTGGCTGTATTCCTCGCTATCGGCGTCGAGGCTTTCGTAGTCAATTTCGCCGGTTTCGATCTCTTGAAGAATGCCATCAACGGATAACTCGAACCCGTAGAACTGATCGATCGCTTTCTCGATCTCAGCTTCGCCGGCCATCAGCGGAACGATTTCTGTATCGCCGCCGAGTAACGCAGTAATTTGATCCAAAGCGACGACGTTAAACGTATCTGCCATCGCCAAGGTCAAACGGTTGCGGTTGGTTTCGAAAGTTAGGGGCAAGATGTGGAATCGTCGCGCCAGGTCTTTCGGTATAAGCCGAATCGCTTCGCTGTCGACGACGACCTTGGACAAATCGGCTTTCTGTTGTCCCAATGCACCGCCGAGGACATCCAAAATTATTGCTTCGGTCGCAAAGCCTAGGCGGACTAATATTTTGCCGAGATGATCCTTGTTTTTTTTCTGTTCGATTAGAGCGATACGTACTTGGTCGGGGCTGACGACGCCCTTTTGCACGAGTAACTCGCCGATTCGGAGCGTTTGTTTAGCGGAAGTCACCGGTTCGACCTTTGACTACGGTGCGGCCAGGCTGTTGATAGCTTGAATCCGGCTGAGCGCGTTTGCCGTGTCGAATCCTGCCTGATTGCCGTCGCTAAAACCAATCGAGGCTTGATAGTATTGCGCCGCCGCGCGGCGTTGGCCGATGCGGTCCAAGCTAATTGCAAGGTTGTAGTTGTAGTCCGGATTGCTTGGATTGTTACGCAGTGCTTCGAAGTAAGCTTTCTGCGCATCTGCCCAACGGGAATGACGCGCGTACAAATTGCCAAGTGAAAAGTAGACATAACCAACATCGACACCGTCGTCGAGTAGGAGTTTCAAGCGACTCTCTGTTATCTGATCGCCTTCCCCAGCTTCCAAACTAAATAACGCCGCGCTGGCGGTCGCATTATTAGGTTCGAGCTTCAAAACATCTCGATAGTGCTTATGGGCGTTACTCACGTCGCCGTTACGCAGTTCCATCGCTGCGACTCCAAGCAGCGCGTCTCGGTGTTGCGGTCGACGCGACAGGACTTCGCTATAAAGCGCATGTGAGGTCGAATAATCATGTGCGATGTAAGCCGCATATGCCTGTTTCATTATGCCGTCGACTTCGGCCGTATTGCCGCTTTTGGCGATGCGTAACTCGCCGACCCGTACACCGATTTCAGGTGAGGCACGTGAGTTGTTGGGGAAAGCCGTCTCTACCTCCGCTTGTTCGGGACTTACTACCGGGTTGACTTCGGCCGGGCGGGAATTATCCGGCTCGAGCCAGACCGCTTGAATGTCTGTTGGCTCTTCGGCGCTCTCGAGTTTAGCCATCGACTGGTCAGCAACTGGCTCTCCCTGCTCGGTAATTTCCACGTCGCTAGTCTCAGCAATTCGCACGGCCGGACCGGATCCTTTCGATGGTGCGCTGTCGGGGACGACAATCGGTAAATTTCTCGCCGGCGGCTTCTCGATGTCCGCGGCAACCCGAGGCGACGGCATGAAATGAGTGCTCGGTGTTTGTTGGAAATAATAGAAACCCACTGCACTAAACACGCAGCCAATTACCACGGTGATCGCGGCACCCCACAACAGCGTTCTTTTCGATGGGCCACTCGAACCGGCTTCAAAAATTGTATGCGGTGATGCAACAGTTTCCTTGATCCCGGAAGCCGTCGCGTCGTCCACCAATACCTCGGCCGGCGTCTGCGCTAATGGATCAGTAAAATCGTTTCCCGCAGTATCATCGAAGTAGGCGCCGAGCTCTTTTTCTAATAATGGCGTGTTCGGCATCGGCGAATTTGGATCAGCCGACTCGTCGATGCTGAGTTCGCTGAGTTCGCTGAGTTCGCTGAGTTCGTCTACAAAAACCGCGTTTACTGATGCTTCGTTGTCGGAATTGCCGTCATCCAGTGGCTCCAACGACATCTCTTCGAGTTCTGGTGCCGTTGGCTTTGGCGTTGGTCTATTTTGATAAGCGGCAGGGGAGATGCTTGTAATCGGATTGGCGATCGTCTCGGCTAAATCCATTTCGTCTTCGGCTAATTCGCGGGTCGCAGCATCGGCGTCAGCTGCCGTAGATAAAGCCCGCTTTTTGTCAGCTTCTGCTTTGCGCAGCGCATCCATCAAGAGACTCATTTGTCCTGCTCCGCCCGGTTCCCGGACTAGTACGCCGGGGTCGCCGTATTGTTATTACTCAAAAATCTTTGATAACCTTTTAGGTCGGTTTCCAGATTCGGTTCCTCTACGACAACGGGTCGCAAGAAAATCAGCAGCTCCGTTTTCCGACTTGAAGTCTCTTCCGTGGTAAACAATAAATCACCGATGAAAGGAATCTTCGATAAGCCTGGCACGCTGCGTTCGGAATTCTTAATATCGTCCTGCATCAGACCGCCAAGCACCGCAATTTGTCCGTCAACGAGCCTTAATACTGATTCCATTTCGCGGACCCTAATTATCGGCACCGTGTTAGTAATGTTTGAGGCATCTGCGCCAAGAAATTGTCCGGCGAGTTGCGTGCCAGGATCTACTGCATCACCCACTTTTTGAGAGATAGTCGGCCGAATGGTTAACGTAACTTCGGAATTCGGCGATATCTGCGGAGTGACCGCCATGACCAAACCAACGGGTACTGAGTGGATTTCAGATTCGATAATGGTGCGGCCTTGAGAATTATTGGTCCCGTCTTTATCCGTTACTTCGATTGTGAAATAGACGAGTTCTTCGACAACTTTAAGCATCGCCGTTTGGTTGTTTAGCGCCATTAGTCGGGGGCTAGACAACACTTGGGTATCACCGAATTCGCGAAGTAGCCGCACAGTGAGGTCAATCAATCGACCGTTGTTGTTTGGGTCCGCATAACCAAAAACGAATGATGAAATTGCGTTATCGATCACACCTTCGGTGACAGTGCCTAACAAGTCTGAATTCGCACCAAAGCCCGACTTATCCGGATCCAGTAACACCCGCCAATCGACTCCAGCCTGGTATTGGTCGTTTAGCGAAACCTCGACAATTGTCGCTTCGATCATCACTTGGCGACGCGCGTTTGTTAGAACGTGATCGACAAACCGTTGAATTTGTTCGTGCTGTTTCTTCGAGGCCTTTACGTTGATCACCCCGGCTTCGGCATTGACGATAACGTTTTCGGATTTCTTGCTGCTAGAGTCACCGATCTCACCGAGGATGCCGCGAATATTCTCTTCAATCGTCTCCCAGAATCGGTGATAGGTTGTCGATGTCAGTTTCGTCGACGACGTGTTATCACTGTCGCCGGAACCACTTCCACTATCTTGCGCGCCACCAGCACCGGTGGTCGCGACTTTCACGGCCACATTTACGTTCGATTCGACAACACGAGAGAGGTTCACGTAGCCGACCTCGTAAGTTCTGAAATACGGATTGTCAGCGGTGATGAAAACCGTCGAACCGTTGATTTCGTAGCGCATGGCCACTTGATTTGCGATGCGATCGAGGATTTGAGTTAGTGTTTGGTCAATCGCATTTAGCGTCACATCACCTTCGATACTCGGGTGAATGTCGACATTGATTTGTGCGTCACGCGCGAGTGCGAATAGCAATTCCCGCGCCGGTACGTTGTTGACAACCACCGTATAGCGTTCGCTTTCTGGCACGGGCTGTGGCGGAGGAATGAATGCCGTTCGTTCCACTACCGACGGGATGTCGGGTTCGCTTGTGACGGCGACTTGATTTAGGTGACCCCGTTGGCCGCTCATGTCAGGAGCAGATGTCTCCGGACGCATTTGCGCGCAGCCAGACACCAAGATAACGAAAATAAAGCTCCGGAGTAGGTTTTTCATGCGGTCAACCAGCTTCGTGAAGTCCTCAATTGGATAAGTAAGATACCAGATTATATATGTATTACAACTTATTAAATTAATTAAGAATTACGATGAAAATGAGCGTCGAAATCCGAGCTACTTAGGGGTTGTTGTGTGCCAAAGTCCGGGGGTCGCTGGCCAACATGTCGATCAATTTCTCGGTCGTGAGCACGGGGCTTGTATTGGGCTCCAAATCGTCGAGGCCGAGTAACTGCACGGACTCGTCAAATAATTTATTTAGGCTATCTTCCGATAAGTCTTGAGGAGCTTCTTTGGTTGAAATCAAGGCCGTATCACCGACGATAGTGGCACGGTCGCTTTTATTTTCGCGGTATTCCGTAGTGTTTTGATCACTTACTGACGATCGGAGTAACTGAGATTCCCTGATCTGCGGGGCGGGCGAACCCGAATTTGAGCGAACATACTGTGCCAAATAATCCAAACTGCTTAGATCACGCCCATTCAGCCACCAGGCTCCGCTACCCACGACCAGCGCGGTGAGTAGCAATCCGACCAGCAGAAGCGCGGGACGCAACCGAAACGACGGCCCGAATTCGCTGTCTTTGCCCGCCATTTTCACGTGCAAAGGCTTGATTTGACGATCGCCCCGCGCAAATGCCGCGAGTAAGGATTTGTCGGCGAGCACGTTAATTCGTCGCAACAGGCCGTCCGACAGATTCTCTAGCGATCGAATCGCTCCTGCAGTAAATAGTTCCGTTCCTCGGAAACCGCTGGTTCGGATACGCGTGTTCAGATAATCGCGAATTTCAGTCCTATTGAGAGGTGCCAAATTGAACGAATAGGTGATCCGTTCTCTTAGTTGCCGAATCTCGTGAAGTTTTAATTTGTCGTCAAGCTCAGGTTGTCCAAATAAGACGATTTGCAACAATTTTTCTTGAGTTGTTTCAAGATTGCTCAGCATGCGGATCTCTTCGAGCGTTTCGAGCTCCATGCCCTGCGCTTCTTCTATGAACATCACGACTGATCGGTTATGTGAATGTTTTTCGAGAAGGTATGCGTGGAGCAATCGCATCACTTCGATTTTACTGGCGCCGTTGCCTACGTGCAGTTTTAGCTCTATCGCGATTGCGTGCAGTATTTCGTCAGGGCTTAAACGCGGATTGGCGAGGTAAATAATTTCACATTCACTAGGCAACTCGCGTTCTAACATGCGGCATAACATCGTTTTGCCACTGCCCACTTCACCGACCACTTTAACGATCCCCTCGCCCCGCGCGACAGCGTACAACAACGCCTCCAACACCGCGCCGCGATTGCTTCCCGAAAAAAAGAACTCTGGATCGGGAGTGATTTTAAATGGAGCCTTATCGAGTCCGAAATAATTCTCATACATGGTTTTTACCCGCTAATTTTTGCTGTGCGTATCTCGTATGAATCTAGTTGTTCTCTTGACCGAGCCCAAGTCGAGAAACCTTGCTGTACAAGGTCGTTCGATTCACGCCGAGTAGGCGCGCTGCTTTACTGAGATTGCCGTGACTCATGTTCAACGCGACTGTGATGTATCGGCGTTCCATCTCCGCTACTTCGTCGTCGAGCTGGAAGCCAGCGCTCGCCAATTGTGTCGCTATATGTTCGTTGTCGTCGGTGTCCACGATTTTTAACGACGTAGTTCCAACATCCGGTTCAAGCTCTGAACGCAAGACGCTAGCGTCGATAATAGTCTCGCTGTAGCGCGTACCAAGACGGATAACAATGTTGCGTAGTTCTCGGACGTTGCCCGGGAAAACGTAAGCATCGAATAGTTCCTCGGCATTGGTACTTAGTTCGAACGGTTTAATTGTTCCCGCGTAAAGCTGTCGAAAATGATCAAGTAATAATTTCCAATCTCTACCGCGACTTCTTAACGGCGGCACGCTGATCGATAAAACACTTAACCGGTGAAAGAGATCGGCACGAAATTCGCCGACTCGCACGGCCTCACGTAGATCCTTGTTGGTCGCGGCAATTATCCGTGCGTCGGAGTGACGGGCGCGCGTTTCACCGAGCCGGTAATACTCGCCGTTCTCCAATACGCGTAAGAATTTTGATTGAAGTTCGAATGGCATTTCCCCGACTTCATCGAGAACCAAGGTGCCGTTTGTGGCATCTTCAAAAAAACCCGAACGTGCTTGCTCGGCGCCGGTATAAGCGCCTTTCGCGTGGCCAAACAGCTGTGCTTCAAGTAAATCTGGGGTGAACGCTGCGCAATTAATCGTCAACAACGGTTCGCTGTGTTGATCGCTGTGATTGTGAAGGCGTTGAGCGACGAGTTCTTTGCCGCACCCCGATTCGCCTTCTATGAGTACCGGAAACGGCGTGTTCGCGAACTGCGCGATCGAGTCCCGTAAAGCCTTCATTACCGGACTATTGCCGAGTAATGCTTCTTCCTCGATGCCGGACGGCAATGATACACTTTGCTCGGCATCGAGGATTAAAAGTTGGTGATTCAAACGCGCGCGCAGCAAGTCGGCATCACAGGGTTTGGGCACGAAATCGACGGCGCCAAGAGTCAGGGCATGTTGAATATTCGCGCGATCGCTTTGGCCCGACAAGACTAAAATTTTCATCTGATCGTTGAACGCGAGGAGTTCTTTGATCAGTGCGAAGCCTTCATCGGGACCGTGTGGATCGGGAGGCAAACCCAAGTCGATCAGCGCTAGAGACGGCAGCTCGCCTAGCCTTTGAAGTACGGTTCTCGCGGACTGTCGATTGACCGCAGTGTGGACATTGAATTCGATGCCGAGGACAAAACTCAAAGACTCGACGATCATCTGGTCGTCGTCGACCAGGATCAGTCCGGGTAGGCCGTGGTCACCACCTCCAGAAGGTTTGTTCGCGAGATCGTTACTCACAATGTGGCCTTAGTCGCCGCTACCAATGCCGAGATTGTGCCACACAGCGTGGGCTGCTTCGTATTGATTCATGCTGTAGATATGTAAGCCAGGAACACCTTGATCAAGCAGCCGTCGGCAAAGCTCCGTCGTGACATCGATACCGAACGCCCGAATCGATGCGCGATCGTCGCCAAAATCGCGCAGCCGGCTAACGATCCAACGAGGGATCTCGGCGCCACACATTTCTGAAAATCTCATGAGCTGCGTGAAATTAATGATTGGCATGATGCCGGGAACAATCGGGATGTCGATACCAAGACGCTGGCAGCTGTCGACGAATCTGAAATATGCGTCCGGGTTAAAGAAGTATTGGGTTATCGCACTGTCCGCGCCGGCCTCGACTTTGCGTTTGAAGTTTTCCAAATCTTGAGTCGCCGAGGGTGCTTGGGGGTGAAACTCAGGATAGGCGGCGACTTCAATGTGAAATGTCGTTCCAGACTCACGGCGAATAAACTCGACAAGCTCGTTGGCGTAGCGAAGTTCTCCGACTCCAGTCGTTCCCGATGGCATATCGCCGCGCAACGCGACGATCCTACGGATGCCCTGGACTTTATATTCACCTAACACAGCGCGAATTTTGTCGAGCGAATAGCCGATACACGACAAATGAGGCGCGGCCTCGATTCCGGTATTCGCGACAATCGAGCGGACGGTTTCTAAGGTTTGGTCGCGGGTGCTGCCACCCGCTCCGAACGTCACCGAAAAAAAGTTCGGCTTGAGCGCGGCGAGCTTGTCGCGCGTTTCTTCGAATTTCTGCTTCGCCTCTGGTGTGCGAGGCGGAAAAAACTCGATGCTGAAATTTATCTGATTGTTTTGCGCGCTCATAATCTAACCCTTGAAATCCGCTTTACTCGACAACTACAACCGCAGGGGGATGCATTGTGACCAGCTGTGGCATGGCGTGTTTGACCACATAGTATATTAAAAATAATCAATTATCTTAATGGAATAGCTCATCTATCTAAAGTTAAATATTAGATAATTGAAGCTAGCTTTTTCCACTCTAGCGAGGTTTCTTGTGGCACCCGGCATTGCCGACGAGTGGAAATGCCGGGTGCTCGGAGGGCGCGCCACACGCACGAACCCAAAAATGTATGGATAACAAGGCATTTTTAATCCATTTGCCCTTTTGCCGAGGCCACCACCACGCTAATATGCGGTGGCTAACGACAGGGTCGGCTTTTTGGGCGTTCTCGCCCGTCATAAGTTCGCCGCCGGGGAGCTTTCCCGAGTAATCGAACTACCGATTCAAGTGAAATTCGATTAAAACTTGCCCGGCAAACACTTCGACCGGCAGCGAAGCGTTAAAATCTCGTTTACGTTCGCAAAGACCCCACTAGGCACTTTGGATGCGTAGCGACGAATTTGTAGGCGTGAAACGGCCCCAAAGTCGGAATCGGGCGCCCATTAATTTGGCAGCGCGATGGCGGAGAATCGACAAATAGATACCAAGCGCGCGTGGTATCTATGCATGGTCGTTTAGGACGCAAAGGGATTTATTTCCGGCAAATCATTCGAAACTTGCCCTTCGGGGAGCGGATCTTGCCCACAATTCTGACAATTTAATTTTTACGCTAGAAGAAAACGACGCGGTCTCCTGTAGGACATTTTGGTCAACCCCAAGTTTCGTCAATAGGCGCGGATCTTTTCGCTGGCACGCGGACAGAGGAAAACTTTATGAGCAAGCCAGTGCCAATTGACACTGCCAACAACACAACGTCCAACCGACGTGACCTCGCCAACGCAATTCGTGCACTCAGCATGGATGCGGTGCAGGCCGCCAATTCTGGGCATCCCGGCGCCCCGATGGGCATGGCTGATATAGCTGAGGTGTTATGGCGCGACTTCATGCGCCACAACCCCACGAACCCGCAATGGGCGAATCGAGATCGTTTTGTTCTCTCGAACGGTCATGGCTCGATGCTCTTATATTCCCTGCTCTACCTAACCGGTTATGACATATCGATCGAAGAGCTAAAACGTTTCCGTCAACTCGGCTCTGCAACACCTGGGCATCCAGAATACCGCCACACGCCTGGTGTTGAGACGACAACCGGTCCGCTTGGACAAGGACTCGCGAATGCGGTCGGCATGGCCATAGCGGAGCGCAATCTAGCCGCGGAATTCAACCGTGACGCCTTGGATATCGTCGATCATTTCACCTACGCCTGTGTCGGTGACGGCTGCCTGATGGAAGGCATCTCGCATGAAGCCAGTGCGCTCGCCGGAACGCTCGGCTTGGGCAAGCTCATTGTTATCTACGACGACAATCAGATCTCGATTGACGGTTCGGTTGAAGGTTGGTTTACCGACGATACCGTCGCCCGCTTCGGCGCCTATGGTTGGCAAGTCGTTGCGAACGTTGACGGTCACGACCCAGCGGCGATCGGCAAAGCGCTTAACGAAGCGCGCGCTGATGAAACTCGCCCTAGCCTCATATGCTGCCGAACGATTATTGGTTTCGGATCGCCGAACAAGCAAGGCAGTGCAGCAGCACACGGCGCGGCGCTCGGTAGCGACGAAGTGGCGGCGACTCGCGCAGCGCTAAATTGGCCGCACCCGCCTTTCAAAATTCCGACCTCGATTGGCGAAGCCTGGGATGCTAAAAGTGCGGGTTCGGACGCCGAAGCGGGTTGGCGCGATTTATTTCAAACTTATCGCGTAACCCACCCTGACCTCGCAGCTGAATTTGAACGTCGCATGAATGGCACTTTGCCGGAGTCTTTTACAGCCACCGCCCAAGCGTGCATTGCCGATATGCAATCCGAAGCGACCAAGCAAGCGTCTCGAAAGGCGTCGCAAATGACCCTGGAGAAAATCGGCCCTGCACTGCCCGAACTCATCGGTGGATCGGCCGATCTATCCGAATCAAATAATACATTTTGGTCCGGTTCGAAAGCCTTAACCCACGACGCTGCGGCCGGTAACTATGTGAATTATGGCGTTCGCGAATTTGGTATGAGTGCCATCATGAATGGCCTCGCGTTGCACGGCGGCTACATACCCTACGCGGGTACTTTTCTGGTGTTTTCCGATTACGCGCGAAACGCCGTTCGAATGTCGGCGCTCATGGGACTTGGTGTCGTTTATGTTTATACACATGATTCTATTGGTCTTGGCGAAGATGGGCCCACCCACCAACCGATCGAACACGCAGCCTCGTTAAGATTGATTCCGCGATTGTCGACATGGCGACCGTGCGACGGTGCGGAAACTGCCGCAGCGTGGCACGCTGCCATCGCTCGTCGCGACGGTCCGACCTGTTTGCTACTAACTCGCCAAGGCTTAGAGGTTCAGCAACGCAGTCAGGAACAAGTTGGCGCTATTGCGCGAGGCGGATACGTTCTTCTAGAGCCAGACAAGGCCCCAACTGCGGTCGTTATCGCGACGGGCTCGGAAGTAGGATTAGCAGTGTCTGTGGCACAAGCATTAAATTCCCGAGGCGCACAAATAAGAGTGGTATCCATGCCAAGCACGGATGTTTTCGACCAGCAAGACGCCGCTTACAAGGAGACTGTCATTCCTGCCAGTGTTCGGCAAAGAGTCTCAATAGAAGCTGGCACAACAGATGCTTGGTATAAATACGTCGGCCTTGACGGCCTAGCCTTAGGCTTAGACGACTTTGGCGGTTCGGCGCCGGCTGCGGATCTATACCGTCATTTCGAATTCGATTTCGACCAGGTCAAAACAAAGATCGCGAATTATCTCGGCGCCTAAGATTGTCCTCTACGACGACAGCGTTTCCGCAAACCGTCGCACGGTCTTTTGTGCGTTAGGTCCAACGCCGCCGCCGGTTTGGCGCTATCATTTTTTTACTATTAGGAGCAACCATCGGATGAGTATCAGAGTAGCAATTAACGGATATGGGCGAATTGGTCGCAACGTATTGCGCGCGCTTTACGAATCGAATCGAACAAACGACGTGCAAATTGTCGCCGTCAACGATCTCGGCGCGGCGGAAACTAACGCTCACTTGACCCGCTACGATAGTGCTCACGGCCGGTTCCCGGGTGACATTGAAGTCAAAGATGGTGCCATGTTCGTCAATGGCGATCGGATTGAGGTCTGCAGTGAACGTGACCCATCAAAATTACCTTGGCGCGAACTTGGCGTCGATGTTGTGCATGAATCGACTGGTTTTTTTGCGAGCCGCGAAAAATCGATGGCACATATCGAGGCGGGCGCAAAGAAAGTGATCATATCCGCGCCTGCGGGTAAGGATGTCGACGCAACAATCGTCTACGGCGTCAACCACGGTGTTCTGAAGGCAAGTGATCAAATTATTTCAAATGCCTCATGTACGACCAATTGCCTTGCACCCTTAGTCAAACCATTGCACGACAAGGTCGGCCTGCGCTCGGGCATGATGACCACCATCCATTCCTACACCAATGACCAAGTATTAACCGACGTATTTCACACGGATTTACGCCGCGCGCGTTCCGCGACACAGTCAATGATTCCGACCAGTACTGGCGCCGCGGCCGCGGTTGGCTTAGTACTCCCCGAACTCGATGGTTTACTGGACGGTTATGCAGTGAGGGTACCGACGCTTAACGTCTCGCTAGTCGACTTAACGTTTGTTGCGGGACGCGATACTAGCGTCGAAGAAATCGATCAGATCATGCGTGACGCCGCTGCCGGCGAGCTAAAAGGGATCCTCGAATACAATTCCGCGCCGCTAGTTTCGATAGATTTCAATCACAATCCCGCGTCCTCTATATTCGAAGCGTCGCAGACCAAAGTTATCGGTGGAACCTTAGTTAAGGTCTTGTCCTGGTACGACAACGAGTGGGGCTTCTCAAATCGAATGCTCGACACGACCGTCGCGCTGATGAACGCGCCGGGCTAATTTTGATGCTAAAGATGAGTGACGTTCCGCTCGCCGGTAAACGAGTAGTGATCCGCGAAGACTTTAACGTTCCGATGCGCGACGGCAGGATAACGGACGATTCGCGATTACGTGCGGCATTGCCGACGATTAACGCGGCCGTTGCGGCCGGCGGCCAAGTCATGTTGCTGTCTCATCTCGGCCGACCGACTGAAGGCGAATTCGATCCGCGTTATTCGCTTGAGCCTGTGGCTCACGCGCTGTCGGATCTACTTGGCTTACCCGTGCGTTTCGAGTTCGATTGGATGGGTGGTATCGAATCACCAAATGGCGGCATTACTCTGTGCGAGAACGTTCGCTTCCTAGAGGGTGAAAAGGCTAATGACGAGAACCTATCGCGACGACTTGCCGCTCTCGCCGATGTGTTCGTTAACGACGCATTTGCAACCGCCCATCGAGCGCAAGCATCGACCTCAGGCATTGCGCAATTCGCACCGCTAGCTTGTGCAGGGCCGCTACTAACTGCAGAGCTCGATGCGCTCGGCAATGCGCTACGCGACCCAGCTCGACCACTCGTCGCCATCGTTGGTGGTGCCAAGGTATCGACAAAGCTCGATCTATTAGAATCCTTATCCGAGAAAGTTGATCAACTAATCGTCGGTGGCGGCATTGCAAACACGTTTTTGAAAGCCGCGGGCTTCAACATCGGAAATTCGTTGTGCGAAGATACGATGCTGGACACCGCATCCCGCCTTCTAGACAGAGGCTGCATCCCCTTACCCAGCGATCTCGTGTGTGGAAAAAGCTTCGATCCGGACACCCCTGCAAGGGTCGTTGCGAGCGATTCGGTAGAGGACGATGACATGATCATGGACATCGGCCCGCAGACGGCTACGGCATTCGCGCAATACCTAAAGGCAGCCCGGACAATAGTCTGGAATGGTCCGCTCGGCGTATTCGAATTCGACAAGTTCGCAAACGGCACTCAAGTTTTAGCCGAGGCAATTGCTCAATCAAACGCCTACTCGATAGCGGGCGGCGGTGACACGATTGCCGCAACCGCGAAATTTAACGTTGCCGACCGCCTGTCCTATATTTCAACCGGCGGTGGTGCTTTCTTGGAGTTCCTCGAAGGAAAAACATTGCCGGCTGTCGCGATCCTCGAACAACGGGCCCGGGCTGCGACTTGAAAGAATCGCAGTCCAATGGCCGCTAGTAGGGGGCACCATCCAAGATTTGATGCTTCTTTTTTTATACCGGGCTATGCGCATCAGTAGCCGCCAAGGAGATATTACGTGAGACGAACTAAAATCGTCGGGACACTCGGGCCAGCAACTGATAAACCTAAAGTGCTCGCACGTCTAATCGAAGCCGGACTGGACGCCGCCAGACTCAATTACTCGCATGGCACACGCGATGATCATGCTAAACGCGCACGTGCTGTACGTCGGGCAACAAAGCAGCAGAACCGCGAAATAGCATTAATCGCAGACCTCCAAGGTCCAAAAATTAGACTCGAGAAATTCCGCGATGGGCCAATTCATCTTGACGTTGGAGACGAATTTATAATCGATGCCGATCTCGCCAGCAACGCGGGCGATGAACATCACGTCGGAGTCACTTACAAAGCCTTACCACGCGACGTGCGCGCTGGCGATACCTTACTCGTCGATGACGGCCGAGTTATTTTGAAGGTAGAAAAGGTCGACGGCAACGCGATAGAAACGGTCGTTTTGCTCGGTGGACAACTGTCGGACAACAAGGGTGTCAATCGAGAAGGCGGCGGGCTGTCTGCCAAAGCCCTCACTCACAAAGACAGACTCGACTTAAAACATGCCGTTGAAATCGGCGCCGACTACATAGCGGTATCTTTTCCGCGCACCGCTCAAGATATCCATGACGCGCGCCGGCTGCTGACTAAGGCGGGTAGCAAAGCCGGCATTATCGCGAAAATAGAACGTGCGGAAGCCGTCGAACATGCCGAGGAGATTATTCTTGCGGCCGACGGAATTATGATCGCTCGCGGAGATCTCGGCGTCGAGATCGGCGACTCGCGATTACCACCAGTGCAAAAGCGGTTGATTGATCTCGCGCGACGCTGTCACAAAATTGTGATCACGGCGACTCAGATGATGGAATCGATGATCGAAAACCCGATGCCAACGCGAGCCGAAGTGTTTGACGTGGCGAATGCGGTGCTCGATGGAACGGATGCCGTTATGTTGTCTGCAGAAACGAGCATCGGCAAATACCCCTTAGAAACTGTAGAGGCGATGGCTAGAATCTGTCTCGAAGCAGAAAAAGAATGGCCAGACAACCAATCCGAACTGCTGTTGGACGCGGCGTTCGAACGAGTCGATCAAGCAATTGCCGTATCGACTATTTACTGCGCAAATCGCATTAAGGTGAAAGCCATAGCCGCGCTCACCGAGAGTGGCGCTACGACTCGCTGGATGTCACGAATCCGCACGGATATACCGATTTTCGCAATGTCCGGACTTGTGGAAACCTTGCGCAAAGTTAGTCTCTATCGTGGCGTGCAGCCGCTTGCGTTTGATATTCGTTATATCGAATATGCAGAAGTGACAGCGGGTATCTTGAAGCAGCTTCACGCGAGAGGCGCGATTAGTAACGGCGACAAAGTCATCATCACCAAAGGCGATCTGCTCGGCGACATCGGCGGCACAAACGGAATGAAGATTGTAACCGCCGGCGCTTACGTCGAGCACGTAGCCTGACGCGATCGTTAATCTACCGCCGTGATGCGCTCCAGCGCCTCGCGATATTTCGCTGCCGTTTTTTCCCTAATTGCCAACGGTAAAGACGGCGCCGGTGGTCGTTTGTCCCAGTCTAAGGTTTCCAAGTAATCGCGCACAAATTGCTTGTCGAAACTTGGTGGACTGATCCCAACTTGGTACTCGGATTGAGGCCAAAATCGTGACGAATCTGGTGTTAGCGCTTCGTCGATGAGCAACACTTCGCCGCTCTCGTCAGTGCCGAACTCAAATTTTGTATCCGCAATGATGATCCCTTTGTCTTTCGCGAACGCGGCGGCCCGCGAATAGATCTCTAAGCTCACCTGTTTGATCTTATTTGCATAATCTTCGCCGATTAAGGACGTGATATAGGCGAAGTCGACGTTTTCATCATGATCGCCAACGTCAGCTTTAGTCGATGGCGTAAAAATAGGTTCTGGCAATTGTTCTGCCTGAGACAAACCAGCCGGTAGCTCGATGCCGCATACTCTGCCGGTTCGTTGGTAGTCTGCCCAACCCGAACCAATAATGTAGCCGCGAACGATCGCTTCGACAGGCAGCGGTTTCAGCTTCTTCACAACGATTGCGCGACCCTCTACCTGCTGCCGCTCGGCCGCATCGGGAAGCACGTCATCGAGCGACAAGTCGCTTAGGTGATTGTCAATCACGTCGGCCATTCTTTCGAACCAAAAATTTGACGTCGCGGTTAAGATCGCGCCTTTACCCGGAATCGGATCGGGCAAAATTACATCAAAGGCAGATAATCTATCTGTCGTTACAATGAGCAAATGCTGTTCGCCGACAGCATAAATGTCGCGTACTTTGCCGCGTTGTACTAATGGCAGACTTGTAATGCTGGATTCGTATAAAGCTTCTGTCGCAGTTCCCACTTCAATATCCCGTAGTCATTGGAGGCCGCGATTCTCGCATACAGATCGCTCTCACGATAGTCCATTTTTTCGCTCGGCAGATTATCGAGATGCGATGTTCGGTACATCTCCGTAATCGCCCATGGCGCGCAGCATGGTCCAATGTTTCAGCGGAATTAGTCGATCAAAGGTGCACATCCCAGCACCCCGTACGGCCTGGACAATCCGCTGTTCGCGGCGAAAGAATTTATTGATTTGATCGGTGAAATTCAGCATTGCGAGATTCTCACCACGGCGCATTCTCTCGAACCGACGTAGCGCGAGGCGCGGAAAGCGTAGCGTGAGTTCTTCGCATACTCCAAGGCACTGCGCGAGCGCAGCTGCATCCATGAGCCCTAGGTTCAATCCTTGACCGGCGAGCGGATGGACAACATGCGCGGCGTCACCTAACAATATTGCTCGATTAACAACATAGCTAGCGCTATGCAGTTTTTGGAGAGGCACCACCATTCGGTCGCTCACAAGTCGAATATCACCCAAGCGATGGTCGAAAGCGTTAGCTAACATCGCTTCGAACGATTCAGTCGGCGCGCCATGGGCTAAATGTGCTTCTTGTGGAGAAGTCGACCATACGACGGCGCACGAATTTTTATCCGCCAGCGGTAGAAACGCGAGTGGACCATTGGGCAAAAATCGTTGCCTCGCGATTTTTAGGTGTGGGTGCTCCACCTGCACGTTGCACACTAGGGCGTGCTGGAGATATTCAACTCGCTCAGTGTCTACACCGAGTAAATCGCGAACGGGAGAATTCGCGCCGTCGCATCCAAGGACTAGGTCCGCATGGACATACGCACCGCGTTCAAGATTAAGTATATTCATGCGCTCGGTAAACTCGATGTCGATCACGCGATCTGATACCTGGCGGATCTGCTCGCACTGTCCAATCGCGAGGTGCAATGCGCGAACCAAATTTGAGTGTTCGACGATAGTCCCTAAACAATCGCGACCGAGTGCCATCGCGCTGAATTCGATCGCACCTTGACTGCGCGCGTCCCACACCTGCATCCCGTGGAATTCGCAAATGCGTGGCTTTTCGAGTTCCGCGACAACGTTCAAACGTTTAAACATACGCATCGAAGCCGGAGTCAGGGCGTAAGTTTTAAGATCGGTGGCTTCGGGCAACGTCGGAACCGTGATGAGAGGATCAATAATCGACACGTTATAACCCGCCCGACCAAGTAGCAGCCCGGCGCAAAGCCCAACAATTCCAGCGCCGACAATGGCAATATCCACGCTGTTTGAACCTATCGAGCTCACAAGCGTGACGGTCTAGAGAGGGATTCGTCGAATGCGCCGGTCGCGCGTCGAATTAACCAATGCTTGGCGGCAGGAGTTACCTCCAATGCGAGCATCGCGAGGTCGCGCAATACGCCTATCGGTGGCAACGAGGTCGTGAAAAGCTGCGCAATTGAATCCGTAAAGCCGACGACAGCACGTTGATCTGAGCGCCTTCGATCGCTAAAAGCATCGAGGCATTGCGCACCACCAATGTCGGTACTCGCATCTAAGGCTTGTGCAATGGAACTTGCTAGCCCACTCACGTCGCGTAAACCCAGATTCAAACCTTGCGCCCCATTTGGGTGGATGTTGTTTGCTGCTGCGCCAACCAACGCGATGCGCTCGGCAACAATTTTAGGTGCCCAACTCAGAGTCAGTCGGTGGCTCGAGCGCGGCGACAAATGACTAAACGAACCAAACCGATGACCGAAACCGATTTCGAGCTCGGCTAAAAATTCCGCGTCGTCCATCGCGAGCCACGATTCGACGTCGGAATTCGCGCAACAGCGCACCGCCACATGACGGGTGTGGTCCAAGGGTAACAGCGCTAGAGGCCCGTTGCGGGTAAATCGCTCAAATGCAGTTTCGGGTTGTGGATACTGCAAGTCGAGATTCGCGACGATGGCACTTTGTCGATAATCTTTGTTTCGACTAATGAGACCCGCTAAGTGGCGCAGTTTAGAATGTTGGCCATCGGCACCAATGACTAGCCGCGCCGATATTTGATGGTCCCCGTTCGCGTCTCGCAAGTGAACTTTAACTGCCGTCGAAGTCCTCGATACGTTGTCGAGAGCGGTCTCCCAATACACTTTCGAATCATCGATTAAGGCTGATTCGAGCGTTGCCAATAAATGATCTGCCGGGCACACATAACCAAGCGCCTCGATCCCGACATCGTCGGCACTTAGTTGGGTTGTGCCGAAGCGCCCTTGATCGCTAACATGGATATGCCGTATCCGATTTACGCGCGTGCTTAAGCTCGGCCACAGATTAAGTGTTTCGAACAACTGCCGAGATGACGGGGCCAGGGCAAGACCACGTGCGTCGCTTGAGGTGCCCGCATTGAAAGGGCGCCGAGAGTCGACGACAGCAACCTTAAGTCCAAGCCGTTGTAACGCAAGCGCTTGCGCTGCGCCAACCAAACCCGCGCCGATAACTACGCAATCATAATCAAGCAGCACGATCTTGATGCATTAGCGATTCAATATCGTCGATTTGCTTAGGCGCATTTGCGCTAAGCACCTCGTGCCCGGTCTTTGTCACAAGCACATCATCTTCAATACGGACGCCTATATTCCACCAACGTTTTGGCAAGCCTTTGATATTCGACGCAAGGTATATGCCGGGTTCGACTGTCGTCACCATGCCTGCTTCGAACGTTCGCCATTCGTCGGTCACTTTATAATCACCGACGTCATGCACATCCATGCCGAGCCAATGTCCGGTTTTGTGCATGTAGTAAGGTCGATACGCCTCGTCTCGAATTAGCTTCGCTGCCCGACCTTTTAATATTCCAATGTCGACTAGGCCGCGTGTGATTACTTCAACGGCCGCTTCGTGCGGCATATTCCAGGTATTGCCCGGCTGCACTTCGGCGATCGCGGCAAGTTGCGCCTCAAGTACGATTTCATAAATTGCGGCTTGATCGGCGCTAAACTTACCATTGATTGGAAACGTACGGGTGATATCACTGGCGTAGCAATCGTATTCCGCACCCGCATCGATGAGGAGCAAATCGCCATCTTTTAATTGGTCCTGATTTTCGACGTAGTGCAGTATGCAACTGTTGGCGCCGCCACCCACAATGCTCGGGTAAGCCGGCGACCGCGCACCGTGTTTTACGAAGGTGTGAAGTAATTCCGCTTCAATTTGATATTCGTACATGCCTGGACGACAAGCGACCATCGCGCGCCGATGAGCTTCTGCCGCGATACTCGCGGCGCGGCGCATTGTCTTTATCTCTTGGTGACTTTTGTACAGACGACTCTCGTGTAACAAATGACCAAGAGAGACAAACTGATCAGGGGCGTGAACACCTGCCCGGCCTTTATTGTTTACCTGTGTTATCCAGCTGACCAAGCGCTGATCGAATTCCGGATAACGGCCCATCGTGTAGTGAATTCGATCCTTGTTCTCGAGCAGTCCCGGTAGAATGTCATCCAAATCTGAAATCGGAAATGCGTCGTCTGCGCCGTAATACTCACAGGCCCCGTCGAGCCCCGCACGCCTTCCGTGCCACGTTTCCGCTTCCGGATCCCGCTCTCGACAGAACAGTAGAAATTCCCCCTGCGGTCTGTCGGGTACCATTACCGCCACTGCCTCAGGTTCGGGAAACCCCGTGAGATAGAAGAAATCGCTATCGCTACGATGCGGAAAGTAAACGTCGCGGTTGCGCACACGCTCGGGAGCGGTCGGTTGGATTGCGATTCCGCCAACGTCGATCATGTCCATCAAACGCTTGCGTCGGCGGGCGAATTCTCTTTTATCCATAGTAGTTCAGGGCATCCTAGTTTTAATGAATCGTTCCGGCATCTTGATTGGTACTGTTCGAAAACAACGCTTCCTCGCGCAGCAGCATGGCCCCCATTCTCGTGTACTCGCAAACTTCCAGTAACGCGAGCTCGTCTACCTCATCGTCAGAATCCAGGGAATCGACTCGGCCGATTTCTTGGAGGTCGCGAAGGAATCCCTGGCAGTCCTCGCTCAGAGATCCGGTGTCTTGCAGGTCGCCCAATCCAAATCCGGACAGAAACCCGCGACACCATGCGCCGAGCGCTTCCGTTCGGATTGCAAACGACGTCTCGTCAGATGGAAGTAGTATCTGCAAGGAGAAATCGTCTGCGGCAAATTCTGCAAGGGTCTCGTCAAACAATTGCGCCAACGCATGACCCGGACCCAGGTCGTCGCGGCTCAATGGTTCACGATAACCAATAACATGCCCCAACCAGAGCGACGGATCGAGATGCTCTAAACCGCATGTCATACCGCACAGCATTCCGTGACATTCAGCGGCACCGATGTCGCTGTTCAATGTGCCAAGAGCAGTGTCGACTGCTTCGTAGAGCGAACTATCGGATTTTTCTACCATATCTCTATAACACAATGTGTCTGAGGATTATCCCACGGCAGCTAGTCTGGCTAAAGCGCTGATGCCTGCTTAGGGTCAGTTATTTTCCGCCGCCCTATTGGCTCGCATCCATGCGCGGTAGGCAGTTGACCGATGTTTGTGGCCGCTCTATATTGATGCGGTTCAACGCCATATCCACACAACGAGCCGATCCGTTGCAAAATGACGCAAGTAGATAAAGAAAAACTGGAACTCGCGACCCTCGAATCGAGAGTCGACGACCTGATCAAGACAATCGAAAGTCTAGCATCGGAAAACGAAGCGCTGCGGACCCAGCAGTCATCATTAGCAGCTGAGCGCGCAAGCTTGATAGAAAAGACGGAACAGGCGCGAACGCGAGTCGAAGCAATGATCGCGCGACTCAAAGCCATGGAAACACGTTCATGAGCAGTGATGTAAAGCCCATCACAGTTACGATTCTGGACAAAGAGTATATTGTTGGTTGTGTAGAAGACGAACGTGAAGCCCTATTCGCTTCCGTCGAGTTTCTAAACAATAAGATGCAAGA
>JBLFWZ010000044.1:0-21671 GCA_047611905.1 Gammaproteobacteria bacterium
TTCGACTATCCCGATGGAATTTTAATGCTTTGGCTTGGTGGCCAGTTTTAGTATGCCACTATAGGTATGTGAAAGACTGTCGAAATTGTAGTTGATCGCGATAGCCGCCACTATTGAAATGGACGTCTAGCCTCTATCGTTCTGCGTTCGCTAGCCGTCAAGTTTCAATTGCAGAACTCAATATTTACGACTAATAGGAAGTTAATCGCATGCTGTCTACTGAAGCGCGCGCTGCGCAAGCTACATCATTGATCGACCTCGCTCGCAATATCGCTCCTATTGTTAGAGATGAGGCATATGTAGGCGAGCAACAACGAGCGCTGACGCCTAAAGTAGTTGAGGCATTGCGCACGGCAGGCCTGTTCCATGCCGCAGTACCAAAAGAATTTGGCGGCGCACAAGCCGATCCTCTGAGCATGTTCGAAATCATCGAGGAAGTGTCGTGTCACGATGGTTCTGCGGGCTGGGTTGTTGGGCAAGCGATGATCACCACGGGCGTCGCTTGTGCGCACGTTCCAGACGCCGGCGCAGAGGAAGTATTTCGTGCGGACACATTGCCGATCGTCGCTGGTGGATTCCCGCCTTGGCTAAAGGCGGTTCAAGACAGCGGCGGTCATCGCTTGTCGGGTACATTTAGAACGGCTAGCGGGTGCCGCCATGCGCAGTGGTTAGTCGTTACCGCATCTATCGATAGGGATGAAGGCACGAAAGCGAACGCAAACGCCATGTCGAATGCCTGTACGTTTCTGGTTCCTGCCGAGGCATTGGATATTCAAGATACCTGGCGTGTATCTGGTCTCGAAGCAACCGGCAGTCATGACGTCAAGTGCAATGACGTTTACGTACCGGCCCAACGGAGTTTCAAGCCGCTTGAAGAACGAGCGAAAAGAGGACAACAGTTGCACGATATCCCCTTGAGCAGTTTATTCATGGTCCCACAGCTCGGGTTTTCGCAGGGCGTCGCACGCCGTGCTCTCGAATTGGTTTTAGAGATCACAGATCGTCAACGTCTCATGAGTAAGGCCCAACTTCGCGACCGACCAGCCTTTCAACAGGCTTTCGCTCGGGTCGACACGAAGCTGCGTGCAACGCGCGCGCTAACCGAAGTAGTCCTCTCTGAAGTATGGGAGATGCGTTGTGCGGGCGAAGAGATCCCACTACATCTGCGCGGTCAGATGGCGGCGATTACGAGTCATAGCTACGAAACCGCGCGTGAAGTCATCGACGTCTGCTTTCGGGCTGCCGGGGCGAGTGAGATTTATCGGGCCGGCGCCTTGCAGCGCTGTTCGCGCGACATTTCGGCTGGATCATTGCACGTACTTGCGTCGGAAGAATTGCTGGAGGTTGCGGGTCAAATCAGGTTGGGGGTTACGCCGTCTAATTCGGCGATCTAGTTTGGGTGAGCTGGTCACACCCTATTCGGTTGAAACAATAAACCCCGAACCGAACCGTTGAACTGGGACTGAATGTCGTCGGTGAGTTCATAACCGCAGTAGACGGTTTTGGGCGACTGGCGGGTTACGGAAAATCAATAAATCGCGGATGGTGTAACGGCGATGCGAGCGATTGCCAAGAGCGGAAAGCTAACATCGGAGTTATCGAATTCGCTCGCTAGCTTTTAATCAGGTATTGGTTTTGGACAAAACCCGACGGAAACAATGTCGATTCTAAGAGTTCGAGGTCAATGTCCGCGTCGACTTCGTCAAATAGGTGTATCCCGTCGCCAAGGAGAATTGGAATTATCGTGATGGTGATGTGCTCAATGAGTCCTGCTTTGATGCAAGACTGAACGACCTGTCCGCCATCTACATAGGCATGCTTCCACCCTTCACAGGCCAGGGAATCCATGAGGGCTTTCGGCTCAAGCTTTGTAATTCTCACTTTGTCCCGAAGGTCTTCTGGCACATCGTCTACGGTAAGGGATTTGCTCATCACCATGACTGGTTTGTCGTATGGCCACCGACTGAAACTCAGTACGTTTTGGAACGATCCGCGACCCATGACTAAGCCATCAATGCGAGAGATGAAGGCATCGGAGCCATGATCCTCGCCCGGTGTGTCGTACTTCATGAGCCAGTCGAGAGAGTGATCCCGACGAGCGACGAAACCATCCAAACTCGTCGCCATAAAAACATGTCCGTCGGTCATGCGTTTCTCCGTAGTCGCACGAATGAAACGATCTATAGGTCAAGCAGGTTCACTAGCCGACGTCGGTAGTCTTGCTGGGCATTAAGTGACGGTTGTCTAACTTTGTCATGGGGCGAAAATTAGGCAAGATTGGATGTCCTAGTTTTTGTCCCCAGGCGCACAGTGCGACTCTTGATTGTAGATTACAGGCATTTTACCTTTCCATACATCCCATAAATCATCGTCGACAATTAGCTCAGACATAAACTGGGCTACGTTGATGCGACTCGTCGTACCGGCATCAAATATTGCGCTTCTAATCGGTGATGGGTACAGGGCATACTCAGTTGTCTCGTCTTCATCGACTAGACCGTCCGGACGTACCACGACCCATTCTATTGTTCCGTCTCTCGCGCCTACTTCAACGCGAAGATAATCGGCTGCTTCTTCGTTATCCGCGTGCGGAGGCAGTAGTAGCCGAAGTAGCCAAATCACACATTTTTGCCCGAACGAAACCGGCTCATTGAGATCACGATTGCTGTTGCCGGTAGTATTCATGAGGATAAATTTGACCGGCTTTTGCGGGTTGCCTGCTTTAACGGCATCACACAATCTGCGCGTGGCATCGGTCACAAGTCTACGTGGAGATCCGAACATTCCCTTAATGCTTAAGTTATGGCCGAGACATGATACTAACGTGGAACAACTGACAAGATGCCGCGCCATCTCAGCAGCACCAAGATCTAGGATGCTTGCGTGAACGACAGGTAAGTTGCTGTGGCTACTGGCATTCTCCGGTAGATTCTCAGTTGCGCGAACGATGACTTTTACCTGGCAACCGCGTGCAAGCAATTCTGCAACGAGGAGCCGTCCGGTTGCTCCGCTAGCACCAACAACAAGAATGGTTATTTCTTTTCCTTAGTGAATTTACTTCGATAGCCGTCAATGCAGTGAAACTACAGTCTATACATTGTCGAATTGTTTCTATTTCCGCATCGGATCGACTATAGGTTCAAACCACGTTCCGGCGAACAACCGTTATTCTCTTTATATGGAAATAATTCGGGCGCCGCCAATCCGATTCGGGAATCGGATGCAAATGCGGAAGACGAGTTCTAAGTTGTCACACTTTGATCTTCGTTCAATTTACAAATGTTCTAGCAAAGAGCAGCTAAAAGGTACTCGCCTTGGTAGCAGTTACAAAAGCGGATGCCTATCAAGATCGCCCAAACTCACTTCGATAGCGCGAGCAACTCTAAAAACGAATTCTTCTTGACCAGGTTTGCCAACACATTGAACGCTGATCGGTGCGCCGCGCGAATTCAGACCAAGGGGAACTGTAATGGTCGGCGCGCCATTGAAGTTGTAGGGGATCGTGAAGCGTTGACGCTTTGTGTTGAATTCTCCCATTGGCTCCGTGAAGTTTTGTGCGTCGGTCTTGCGTTGCTCCGGGCGCGCCATCGCCGGACACAGTAGTACATCGATATTCGCGAAGGCGCGCGCGATAACTGCATTGCATTTTAGACGTAGCAAATTGGCGTTTGCGTAATCCGAGGCGTTGCATGTCGCGCCAAACTCCAGCCAAGATCGAAACCAAGGACCATATTCGGCGCTGCGCGCGAGGAAGAATCGTTGGTGCGCAACATAGGCCTCGACCGTGCACAGCACGCGCCAAGCAAGCACATATTTGTCTAGATTTGGGATCTCACAATCCACGATCGTTGCCCCGCAGGTCACCAGCGACGCAAGCGCTGTTTCGACTGCCTGCGCGGTTTCACTGTCAACGTCGTCGGTCGCATAACGTTCGGCATAACCAATGCGGACTTCGGTCACGCCGAATTCGCAGTGTTGCTCGAGCCGCGACATCGGCGATGGCAAGGTGGTGGCATCGCTTGCGTCGTAGCCGGCGATCGCATCAAGCATAATCGCGCCATCTCTGACGCTGCGCGTTAAGGTACCAACGTGATCCATCGACGGCGCTAGATCGAACACCCCGTGGCGACTAACTCGTCCCCACGTCGGTTTAACCCCAACAACACCACACATACTTGCAGGAAACCGAATTGAACCGCCGGTGTCGGTGCCTAGTGAACCAAAACACATGCCCGCTGCTGTCGCGACACCGGATCCGCTTGATGAACCTCCCGGTGCGATTGATCGTTTCCACGGATTGTAGGGCGCGGAAAATTTCGGATTGTAAGCAGCCATCGCGCCTTCGGCAAGATTGAGTTTGCCAAGCAAGATAGCGCCGGCATTGCGTAGCTTGGTGACCACGGTCGCATCGAAATCGGGCACGAAATTCTCGAGTACGGCGGTGCCTGCTTTAGTCGGGACATCGCGCGTATAGAAAAGATCCTTAACGGCGATCGGTATGCCATGCAGAGGGCCGAGATATCGTCCGCGAGCAATCGCCTCGTCTGCTTTGCGCGCTTCTTTGAGCGCTTGATCTTCGGTAACCAACGAATAAGCGTGCAGATCCTTATCGAGTGATGAGATCCTATCGAGTTGCGCTTGGGTGACTTCGACGCTTGATAATTTACGCGTTTCAAGCAAGCCAGCGAGTTCCGAAATATTGAGGTAGTGGAGGTCGTTCATGGTTTTTCAACAATGCTAATGCAAAGAATCCGTCGGGTGGCCGCGACTTAGGCTACGTACGTCGCCTCGTGTGAGACGGTCTAGCCCTACGTTTTATATCGCGATAAATTCGCTACCATGATAATGGTTTAGCGCGTATCCAGCACCGACTGGCGTTACAGACAAGTTCGAAAGGCTTTTCAATTGTTGGGTAGCTGTGCGACCTTGGAGCGTAGGAAAACCTACGGACAAGCGCATGCTGAAGCAAGCAGACGAATTCGTCGATGTGCTGCTCGTCGGTGCCGGCTTCGCCGGCCTCTATCTTCTCGATCGCCTACGCGACGAAGGTTTCAAGATTAAAGCACACGAGGCAGCGAGCGAGCTTGGCGGGATCTGGCATTGGAACTGCTATCCCGGCGCGCGCGTGGATAGTAGGGCCGACTACTAGCAATTCGCGCTAAAAGACGTCTGGCGCGATTGGGATTGGAAGGAAGAATTTCCCGGCTGGGAAGAAACGCGCGCTTACTTCCAGCATGTCGATTGGAAATTGGATTTAAGCCGTGATATCTCTTTCTCAACCTGGGTTCGGGCTGCACATTTCGATGAAACCGAACGGCTATGGATGGTTGAAAGCGAAACCGCAGATGGCACGAGGATCGAGACTCGCGTTAAGTTTTTCGTCGTGTGCTGCGGCCATGGGTTTGCTCCATATATTCCAAACTTCAAGGGTTTAGAAGAGTTCACGGACGCGTGCCATCACACGGCGCAATGGCCACAGCAAGGTTTATCAATGGCAGATAAACGGGTCGGTGTCATTGGAACGGGGGCAAGCGGTATTCAAGTCGCCCAAGAGGCGGCGAAAGTTGCGCGATCATTAACGGTTTTCCAACGGACCCCGGCACTGTGTTTACCCATGCGCCAACGCTCGCTCGACGATAACGATAATCGACGACTGCGCGAGACCTTGGCGGACAGCCTGAAGGCTCGAGAAAGTAGCTATGGCGGCGTCGATTTTGATTTCGACCCGCGTCTAGCCGTCGATGCTTCTGAACGCGAGCGCCGCGTATTATTCGAAAGCTTGTGGGCACGTGGCGGTCTCGACTACTGGCTGGCAAACTATGCCGATAGCTTGAGTGATCCGCACGCGAACGCGTACGTGTACGAGTTCTGGCGGGACAAAGTTCGCGCACACATCCACGATCCAGCGCTCGCAGAATCGCTTGCGCCGACCATCGCGCCGCATCCCTTCGGGACACGTCCGGTAGCGTTAGAGCAGACCTATTACGATCTGTTTAATGAAGAGCATGTCGAACTCGTCGATATTCAAACGAACCCAATCGAAGCAGTAACCGTCAAGGTGTGAGAACGCACAACGCTGAATTCGAATTCGATTTGCTAGTAATCGCAACCGGGTTTGATTCCGTTACCGGCGGTCTCACCCGAATTGATATTCGCGGTACGCAGGGCACGAGCTTAAAAGACAAGTGGCGCGGGGGTGTGCAGACCTATCAAGGGATCTGCACGGCCGGATTTCCGAATCTACTATTTACTTATGGGCCGCAAGCGCCGACCGCATTTTGCAACGGGCCGACGAGTGCCGAATACCAAGGCGAATGCATCGTGGATTGCTTAAGCTATTTACGCAACAATCAGGTCACACGCTTTGAAGCGCGGGGCGAAGCAGAGAACCGCTGGGGCGATCTCTGTCGTGCGTTGGCCGCACCAACGTTATTTGATCAGGCGGATTCTTGGTACATGGGCGCCAACATTCCGGGCAAACATCGAGAAATGCTCATGTTCACCGGCGGGCTACCTCTGTACCTTGAAGAGCTGAGGAAGAGTCACTCTAATGGCTACCAAGATTATCTGCTGGGCTGAGCGCTCGCCCACCAATTAGGCAACGGAGACGATGATGCACACCGCGCAGCGGATTTTGATCACTGGGACCGGTTCTGGGTTTGGACGCGCCGCGACGCTGCTTTTACTTAGCTCAGGGCACACTGTAATCGCCACGATGCGTGACATCGAGGGTCGCAATAGTGTCAATGTGGCGCTAGTTCGAAGAACTAGCCGCGAATTTGTCGGGCCAATTGTCTGTGATGGAACTCGATGTCACTAGCGACACCTCGGTAGAGACGGCGGTTCGACGCATCGAGCAGACTTATGGTGGCCTCGACGTTGCCGTGAACAACGCCGGCATCGCGCCACTGGGTGTCGAGGAAGCGTTTACTTCAGAACAGTTGACCCGCGCGTTCGATACAAACGTGATTGGCGTGCATCGCGTGAATCGCGCGGTGTTACCGATGATGCGCGCGGCTAAGCACGGTTTGCTCGTGCACCTCGGTAGCACCATGGGCCGTGTGGTTTTTCCGTATGCCGGCCCCTACACAGCGACCAAATTCGCCATCGAAGGACTTATAGAGACTTTGCACTACGAGCTCGCAGATACCGGCGTTGATGTGGCTATCCTCCAGCCGGGTGCGTTTCCAACAGAACTTATTGAGAAGCTTGAAGGCCCTGCCGATATGCAACGAATTGAAAGTTACGGTGCGTTGGCCGAGCGCGCGAACGAATTTTGGGGGCCGTTCATGGACAACATGGCAAACAAAAACCCCGATCCGGGGCTCGTCGCGCAAGCGCTGTTGAAACTCGTCGAGATGTCGCCAGGTACGCGGCCACTACGCACGGTTGTCGACATACTAGGTGTCGGGGAATCAGTCGAAAATCTTAATCAGGCGGCGCAGAAAATTCAAAAGAAGCTATTGGGCTAGACAAACGGAGCTGTGCTTATCGGAATCGAGTAGGCGGCGCAGCCCTTGGGGCGCTCTCTTGAAATGAATCTAACAATATCGTGGGGGACAGGCCATGAGCGATCGACCATCTAGTGCAACCAACTCAACGGACGATGGAGCGCTTGACGTGCTCATCGTCGGCGCCGGATTCTGCGGTCTTTATTTGCTAGACCGTCTACGCGGATCCGGGTTTAGGGTGAAAATCATCGATGCCGGTGCGACCCTCGGTGGTGTATGGCATTGGAATTGCTATCCTGGTGCGAGAGTCGATTCCGCTTGTTGGATCTATCAATTTCCGCACGAATCGTTGTGGCGTGAGTGGAATTGGTCTGAGTTGTATCCGGGCTATGAAGAAATCCGCGCCTATTTTCAGTACGCCGATTCGAAACTCGATCTGTCGCGTGACATTTATTTCGAAACACGGATGCACGCAGCCGACTTCGACGAAGAGCGGCGCCAGTGGCAGGTGCAGGGCACAGATCGAAACGGACAAGACATCGCGTTTCGCGCGCGTTACGTCGTGATGTGCACGGGTTCTTCGTCAAAGCCGCACATTCCAGACATAGATGGGCTCGATTCCTTTCGAGGCCCGTGTCATCACAGCGCGTTATGGCCACAGTCCGGGGTTCAGTTTAAAGATAAACGGGTCGGCGTTATCGGCACGGGGGCGAGTGGCGTACAAGTGGCGCAAGAAGCATCGCGCGAGGCGGCCGGGCTTACCGTCTTTCAACGAACCCCGAATCTATGCTTGCCGATGAGGCAACGTAAACTCGACACAACAGATAACGAGCTCGCGCGACAAACCTATCCCGAATTATTCCAAACCCGTCTACAAACCTGGGGTGGCATCGAATACGACATCGACGCGAAGCTATCAACAGAAGTCTCGGTCGCCGAACGCACGGCGCACTTTGAGGCGTTGTGGCAAGCGGGTGGATTTAGATATTGGATTGGAAATTACGCCGACGTGCTCATGGACGAAACTATAAATCGGGTGACCTACGATTTCTGGCGTGACAAAGTGCGCGAACGCATAACCGAACCGGCTGTCGCGGAAAAACTCGCGCCAACCGTTCCACCGCATCCCTTCGGAACGAAACGTGTCTCCTTGGAGCAATGGTATTTCGATCTGTTCAATCAAGACAATGTGGAACTCATCGATATTAAACGAACACCCATCGAGACAGTGACCGAAAACGGTGTGAGAGTCGACGGCCGCGACATCCCGCTCGATGTGTTGGTGCTCGCCACGGGCTTTGACGCGGTGACAGGTGGGCTCACTCAAATTGATATTCGAGATGGTGCTGGTGTGGCCTTGAGAGAAAAATGGGCAAAGGGTGTGCGCACTTATCAAGGCTTAACAAACGCCGGCTACCCAAATTTATTTATGACCTACGGTCCGCAAGCGCCGACGGCATTTATTAACGGACCAACGTGCGCCGAACTGCAAGGCGATTTCATCGTGCAGACCCTCGAGGCATTGCGCGAACGCGGCCACACGCGCATTGAACCTACCCAAGAAGCAGAGGAAGGCTGGCGAAAATTGTGCCAAGAACTGGCTGCGCCAACGCTCTTTCCCCAGGCCGACTCCTGGTACATGGCCGCTAACGTTCCAGGCAAGGTACGCGAAATGCTGATGTACGCCGGCGGCGTACCCGCCTACCGCGACATACTTAATAATTGTGCGGCTGATGGCTACGTCGGCTACGAATTAACGTAAGTCCGCATTAAATGGATTACCTCTTTAATTTCTGCGGATGAGAACGATTACGTGATGATTCAAATTTAAAGGCAACTAACTTTCTTATCTCAGCGTTATCCGAGGATAAAATGTATGCGTATTCACAATATCTACGTCGATGATGCGGGTGAAACCCATTTCCGCGACATCGACATTGAGTGGGATTCACAAGGTGATTTTTCGAAATATTCAGCCATGCTGCCTGCGACCGGCGTGATCTTTCGTGAGACATCCGGCGACTACGATCTAGATTGGCATCCGGCGCCGCGTCGGCAATACATTGTAAATCTCGATGCAGCGGTCAATATTACGGCGAGCGACGGCGATAGCCGGATCATCGGCGCTGGCGAAGTTATCTTAGTTGAAGACACCCACGGTAAAGGTCACTTATCGAAATCAGTCGGCGGAAAAATGCGCCACTCGATTTTTATCGCGATCGAGTAGTGCGCTCGCCGTGTGTGACTTTTTTTAAACGGGGTCGGTGCACTTTTATTTTTCGTACAAGAACGATTGTGTTAACTGAAAACCAAGGGAGTAAAAACCCCTTAACCTGAGGGAGGCTGGGCGTATGCATGCAGTGATTGTCGGCGCTGGGATGGGCGGGTTATTCGCCGCTATAGTGCTGCGTGAATCCGGACAGTTCGAATCGATTGATGTCTACGAGCAAACTAGGGAGCCAAGCACGGCAGGTGCGGGTCTCAACATTCCGCCAAACGCTGCGCGTTTGTGTAAGTGGCTCGGCGTCGATCTAGACGGGGGCGATCCGAAGGGCGCACACGGCGCGGTGGACGGCGGTCGCGCAGCGATTCTTGATAGCACGCGCGGCATCATGCCGGACGGTAAGGTGTCAACTAACGCCATCGATCACAATACTGCTGTTGGTGATGGAGCCGGATTCCATCACATGCACCGCCTCGACTTATTGATGTGTTTATACAAGCGAGCATTCGAATTGGGTTCCGATTCCGGTGTCGATTGTCCGATACAAGTGCACATGGGAAAACATTTATCGGCCTAACGACAGGATGAGCGATCTGCGACAGCGACATTTTCGGATGGCACTACAGCGCACGGCGAGTTAATTGTTGGCGCAGATGGCATCAACTCTAAAACATTGCGACTGCTGTGCCGCCGAGACGATGGACCGAGGTGACATGTTATCGAGGGCTTATCCCGCGCGATAAAGTAAGAATGTTGACGAAAACCGACGGTACTCCAATGGATTGCAGCCCGATTGATTCCTTCAGCATGGACGCGCGTAAAACCCTGAAGGGTTACGTGATCACCTACTGGGTGCGAGGAGGCGAACTACTCAACGTTTGGATGGCGTACTACGAGCCGAACTCGGCCGAGTTCGAGACCGATGAGGGCGATTGGTTTCCGGTCGATCATGGCGAAATTGAAAGAAACATGAGCGATGCGTTCAAAGACGATGTGCGCTTGGACGACGTACTGGCGGTGGCAGCAGCGGTAAAGAACCCGTCAAAATGGGGTTTATACGATCGCGATGCGTTTGAATTTTAGCAGGATGGTCGGATTTGTCTCTTAGGCCGTGCGGCTCATGCGATGTTGCCAACGTTCGGTCAGGGCGCGGCTCAGGCGATGGAAGATGGCGCTGCGTTGAGTAGCCGCTTTAAGTTGCACGGCAATGACGTTTACTCTTTCGCTGCTGCACTACGAAAGAGCGCGTCATTATCGCGCGACCCGTTTCCAATTCGCCTCGAAATTTTTGTTCAGCACCTCGAACCGAAAGATTCGCCGCAACGCCGTCAGATTTTGAAAGCGCTGAATGAGCGGGACTACCCGGTTTTCGATCACGAGCAGCGTGCCGGCGGCGACGACTCATGGATTTACGCGTTTGATGCTCGGTCGATCGGTGACAAGCTGCCGCAGAAAAAATTAGGCCCGTGGGATTTCCGATCACGCACGGCTGCGATCGCAGCACGTCGCGAGGTCATGGGGAACCTCTGGGAACCGCCTGTTTCGCTCAAAGGCGATCGCAAGATCACGCGGGTCGAAGCGGCCGAGCACGGCTCGTTTGATGATTGCTCGGTCATCATCCGCGGCAAGGTCTACGATATTAGCGAATGGAAAGACCATCATCCGGGCGGCCCCTTCGTCGCTCGGATGCACGCTGGCAAAGACGCAACCGGTGAGTTTGGCGACTATCACAGTAAGATGGCGGAGCGCCACATAAAGTATTTTTGCGTCGGAACACTCGTTGACTGACGTGGCCGCCCCGATACCAATGACACAGGTATCAAGCACCAAGCGAGGAAGGATGTTTGATGTTCCCATACTGCGCTTCCTTGACCACTGGGCGGGCAGTAGGGCAGAGCTGCTATGCTCGGTCGGTGGGTCAAAGACGATCATCCATACGCACCTTGGAGATTGGCTAGATAGTTCACGGCGACTATCGATGAGTTGCTAACGGACGCCGGCGCATTTTCCGACTGGTTCCATTTATCGAAACGTGACTCACGGGATGTGGTTCTGCGTTCTAGAATATGGTCCGAACCGATAACTATCAGGCCGTCGAGAAATCCAAAAAAGAAAACCCGCCGTGAAGCCGACTCGTCTAGGTTGAATTCGAACTGGTCTCGCCCTAGTTTCCAGCAATGGGAATCCTTCAGGGTCTGAACTCTTGAAACTCGTGACCTCAGCAATTCTCCCAATACGGGCAATCGCCCCAGCGTTCGGCGAGGAAATCGATGAAGGCGCGGACGCGTAATGGCAGGGAGCGAGTTTTCGGGAATACGGCGTAGGCTGCTACGTCAAACCACTGGTATTCAGCAAACACCGGTTCGAGTAGACCCGCCGCTGTCGCTTCGTGCGTGATGAAGCGTGGTTGTAGCGTGACACCGAGACCATCGATGGCCGCATCCAGCAGGTAATCGCCGTTGTTTGCCCCCGCAGTGCGGTCGGCACGCGAACGCTACCGGTGCGCCCATTTTTGGCCCGGTAACGCCAGGTCGTGGTCGCGTAATAGGAGTATTGCAAGGCGTGGTGTGCTCTGAGTTCGTGCGGACGTTTGGGCCTAGTATGCTCGTCCCAGTAATCCGGGCTCGCGACGACGGTAGCGGTAATCCGAGCAAGGCGCCGCGCAACCAAGCGCGAATCTTTCAGCTTCGAAATGCGCACGGCAAGGTCGAAACCTTCCTCAATGATGTCAACTGACCGGTCGTTGAACTCTATATCGAATTGGATCTGCGGATGGGTGGCCATGAAGGCGTTGATGGCGGGACCCAGGTGACGCCGTCCAAACACACTTGGAGCAGCTAGGCGAATACGCCCGGACAACGCTGCTTCGGCCGATACGATACGCGCCTCGACTGCACTAAGGTCGGCCAACAGGCGATTGCTTTCGTCGTAAAAGCTTTGTCCGGCATCAGTCAGTGTCATGCTCCGCGAGGTTCGGTTTAACAGTTGCACGCCGAGTCGCTCCTCCAATTCCGACAAGCGACGACTAACGGCAGACTTCGCAAGATGCGTTAGGTCGGCCGCACGCGTGATGCTACCGGCGTCGACTATGGGTGGCTCGAACCTCGGGCCGGTGATCGGTGCTCGGGCGACTATGAAAGGTTTCGTTGTTATCGATCACTACGGACGCTGGGACGAATTGACGGAGAAGTGCGGCGCTTGGGTTCGCGACGGCCAAATACAAATTCTCGAGGATTGCGCTGAAGGCATGGAAAACGCAGCGTCTGCATTCTGCCGTTTGATGCGCGGCGAAAACTTCGGTAAATCGTTAGTGGTTGTCGGACCTGAAACTGAGTTCTAATTGACCCCGTGATTGGCTGCCGACCATTCGTGCACATACCGTTGTTCTTCTTAAGTTAGGCAAGGTGCGTAGGACATAGAAATAGTTACCCATCGGGGTTTTTAACTGATGGCACACCGATATCTTAATAGTTAGCATAATTTTTATGCAAAGGAGCGCATTGATGACGTGTCAAGTGATATTCGAGTTTCGAGTCAAGGAAGCTTGCATCGAAAAATTGGCAAGATGGTTGCGAGAGATATTGCCCGATACTCGAGGGTACGAAGGTTGTCTTACGCTTTCTGTAACTCAAAATCAGGACGAACCCACAAGCTTCGCCGTCATCGAGCAGTGGGAAACTCGAGCGCAGTATGAAAAATATCTTCAATGGCGTACAGAATCAGGTGTCCTAGGTGCCATGACCGACATGATGGAAGGCGAACCAAGTTTTCGGTTCTTCGACTATCTCCACGTAGAACGGACCGCTTGCGCGTAATGCAATGCGGCACGGTTCCTCATCGCTTCCAAACGCACGAAACCAACCGACTCTACACGAAAATGGAGAATCTCGACGATGTTAATCAGCACGAACATTCGTAACTGGGGCCGATCCTCCGATCTAGACACTATGGTCGAAAGCATCAAAATCGCCGAAGCCGGCGGGATCGGAACGGTCTGGGTAAACGACCTCTTTAGCACGCCTGTTGCGAAAGGTTGGAACGTCAATGACGGCGGTCGCTTCCTGGATCCGCTTATGACGCTAACTTTCCTGGCCAGTTTCACCCAGCGTATCAATCTTGGAACCGGCGTATTGATTGTTCCTTACCGACTGCCGTTCCAGCTGATTAAACAGGTTGCGACGCTTCAAGAATTGTCTAGCGGTAGATTTCGACTCGGCGTTGGTGTCGGTTGGAACGAGACGGAGTTTCAAGCGTTAGGCGTTCCTTTCAAGGAACGCGCAAAGCGCACGGATGAGGCGCTTGCACTGATACATAAAGCTTTCGCTAACGATTCGGTGACCATCAATAAGGCGACGTTACCGACACTGCCGCGCCCAACACGTCCGCCTATTTACGTAGGCGGAATGACTGACGCCGCACATAGGCGCGTGGTCAAGTTCGGCGACGGCTGGCTCGCATCCGGTCTGTCGCCGAGCGAGATTTCCGTAGCAAAATCGAGGCTAGTTGAATTGGCCGAACAGGCCGGGGCGGCGAAACCGACCATCATCGCGATGAAGACGTTACCGCTAGATGATGTCAACGCGGCGGTCGAAATGGCCCAGGCTTACGCGGAAGCGGGTTGCGATGAAATCTCGCATGGCGAGGGCTACGACGACGTTGCTGCGTATCGCCGACGGATAGATATTTTGGTTGAGCGCATAATACCAAGTGTGAGCGGTTAATTAAGATTGCGTCCATAGTTCGAACGCGCACTCGACACGAATCTAAGCTGATTGATTGTTTGGAGATATCTGGAATGGGTCCAGACTGTGTAATAAATCCTTCGGCATCGAAATTATTCCCAATCATGAATGGACGTCGGGTTCAAATTATCGATCGATCCGTTTATTTCACGATCAGTCGTGCACGCCTTCCCTCTAGTAATAATAAAATAATTTTCACACGACATGGGTCGGTAACAGCCGGTCGTGGGGCCGATTCAGAGGACTACTTACGCGCCATCATCGGCCGTCCAAGGATCTGCCGACGCGAGATTAGATTCGGTTATTCACCAGACTATCGCACTTCGATATCCGGTAGGTCGAACTGAACCGCGCGAGCATGCCCGCTGAACCGTCGCGCTGTTTGCACTATTTTGAAAAGGTCGATCACCAGTTTTTTTCAATTTACCGCATTGGACTACCAAGTCGATTGTTTGCGGACATTAAGTGAACTGTCCCCGAATTTATCCTGGAGCTCCTAAAAGTAACCGTTCGCCAGCAAATGCGTCTTGTTAATCAGGTAATTACCGATGGCGCGGTTCTCGAATGCAATCGAACTGTGTGAACGCAAAGTGACGATGTCAGCGGACTCGGTTACTGAGGACACCTTCCTTCTAGAAGATCTTTCTTAGCGAGAATTGCATTGGCCATGAAGTCCATGAACAAGCGGACGCGTGCAGTTCGACGTAGATCTTCGTGCGTTAACAGCCAAATCTCCCACGAAGGTGTTGCCGTGGCAGGTGTGATGCGCCGCAAAGTGCGCTCGGGGTCGCCCAGAAAGCACGGGAGTACGACCATTCCCATCCCCGCTTTGGCCGCTTCGAGTTGGAGCAGCGAACTATTGATACGGTTACGGGCCGGGGCCTCAGGGTAGGGACCGTCGCGAACCCATTGCGGATCAGATACAGGGCTGTCCCAACCGATCCAAGTTAAGTCGCTCTTGGCATCAGGGAGGGCGTGACGTGCTAAATAATCAACCGACGCGTAACTTGCCGTAGCAAGTTTCACCACTGTCCGGCCAACCAGGTTATCCGGTGGATCGTTTGAAATACGGATCGCGACATCGGCTTCGCGTTTGGATAGATTCGCGATCGAGTCAGAGACGATCAGTTCCAACTCGATGCCGGGGTGAGCGTCGTTGAACCGAACTATGTCCGCCATTAACAGCTTCTGGGCCATGGCATCCAGGAGCGTCACCCTTAAAAGCCCGGAGGGCCGGGCATCGTATCCCACCACGCGCCGGCCGATCGCGTGGAACTCGGCTTCGATCGATTCGGCCGAGAGCCGCATTTCTTCGCCAGAATGCGTCATGAAATATCCTGATGGCAGCCGCTCGAATAGACGCGTGCCAAGTTTTTTCTCAAAAGCATCGATACGTCGCGAAACGGTTGAATGGTTAACGTCAAGCAAGGCGGCGGCCCCACGGATTGACCCTCTGCGGGCGACGGCGAGAAAAAAGCGGAGATCGTCCCAGTCATTCATTGGTGCAATTTAGCACCACGGAAACGCAAAATATACGACTTCTATTGCTTATATGCTCCGCGTATAACATTTGTTAGCCCCGCGAGATAGCACAGCGGAATCACTGGGAACGATTGAAAAGGAGAAATCTATGAAACTGTATTATTCGCCCGGCGCGGGTTCGTTGGCTTCACACATTACGATTCGAGAACTAAATCTAGATGTCGATCTCGTTCGAGTTGATGTGCAAAAAACCCATAAAACAGAATCCGGTGAAGATTATTATGCGATCAACCGCAAAGGGTATGTGCCGTTTTTAGCGATAGACTCGAACACAAATTTGTCGGAAGGCGCCGCAATTCTGCAATACCTCGCCGACCAAGATCCGAGCGGAAAGATGTCTCGACCGCAGGGATCCCCGGAGCGATATCAAGTTCAACAATGGTTGACGTTTATCGGCACCGAGCCCCAACGAATCCTTGGCTCATTTTTCATAGAGGGTCACCTTACGGACGCCGGACTGGAGTTCGGCAAGGCCAGATTGAATCAACGATTGGAGGTTATGGATCAGGAACTCGCCGATAAGGACTATCTGATGGGTGCGGACTACACGATTGCTGACGCATACGCATTTACGATTTTGAATTGGATACCAGCTTTTGGGCTCGATATCGAACTTGGCGGCTACAAAAATCTAGATCCGTATTTGAGCAAAATTCGAAGTCGAGGGGCGGTTCAAACGGCCATGAAAGAAGAAGGGCTGTTGGAATGAAACAGACTTTGCGAACGTCGCCAACCTGGATAATCTCCCTCGCATTTTGTGCGTATGAGCTAGTGCAAACTGGTTTCGATTCAATAAGTGTCTCGCCGTGCTAATCGCCAAGTAAGTCTCAATGGCTGTACGCGTTCAAGCGGCTCATGACCAGCTATATGCACACGCTTCTCGCATCGGCGAGGCGATCGCCACATAAACATTGTTTCTGCGCCACCATGTTTATGTGGAACGCGAAATAGTGGCATTCAGTGTGGTGCATAACGCACGGCTTAAGAACGGTAGCTCTTTCGCGCAGAAACAATTGGACGTGCGCCGATCGATCTCTACGAAGCACTGGCCGTCCTTGGGCTGGTCTTCCAGCGATACGATCTGCACTGCATTAAGACTATTTTGACACAAGCCGTATCGAGTCCGGTTGAGATAAGGAGATAACAATGAACGAATTCGAATCCAGATTCGCACGATGGGTGGTGAGATATCGTTGGTCAGTTATCGTCGTCTGCTTAGTACTCGTGGCACTGGCTGCTAGCGGCGCTAGACACCTGTCAGTAACAAACAGCTACCGAGTCTATTTCGGGCCGGAAGATCCTCACAGAGTTGCGTTTGAGGTACTCGAAAACACCTACACGAAAGAAGACAATGTGTTGATCGTGATCGCACCGAAAAATGGTGATGTGTTCACTCGCGAAACCTTAAGGGTCATCGAATCGACGACTGAAAAGGCATGGCAACTACCCTTTTCGACCCGAGTTGATTCGCTAACCAACTTTCAACACACCGAGGCAGACGGCGACGATCTCATCGTCGCCGATCTCGTCAAGAACGCTGCCGAACTCGACGACGACGCGCTGGCTCGGGTAAAAACCATCGCGCTAGCTGAACCTCTGCTTAGAAAATTGATTATTTCGCCGGACGCAAAGGTCACTGCCGTTAATGTCAATGTGCAGCTACCGGGGCTGGACGAAGCTGGGGAATTGCCGTCGGTGATCAATCACGCGCGCGCTGGTCGCCGAAACGAAAGCCGCGAATCCCGGTCTCGATTTTTACATGACAGGCATGAGCGGGATGCACAACGCCTTCGCCGAAGCTGCCATGAAGGATATGACCTCGCTTGTGCCGATCAGCTTCGCCGTCATGTTTGTGTTATTGGCGTTACTGGCCGGCGGCTTAGTAGGTACGTTTACAACGATCGTGGTTATCACGTTATCGATCGCCGGTGCCCTCGGTCTGACGGGTTATTACGGCTTCTTCATCACGCCGACGAGCGCGCCGGCGCCGAGCATTATCCTGACGGTTGCCGTTGCAAACTTGGTGCATATTCTCGTTTCCTACTTTCATGAGCTCCGCCAAGGAATCGCCAAACATGCGGCTCTTGAAGAAAGCCTGCGGATAAATATCCACCCCGTCGCGTTAGCGAGTCTCACGACTGCGATCGGTTTTATGACGATGAATTTTTCTGAGGTGCCGCCGTTTCAACAAATGGGCACGATCATCGCAACTGGTGTCGTGTTCTCGTTTGTATTATCGGTAACGTTGTTGCCGGCCTTGCTCACGGTCCTACCCACTGGGCGTATACGACAAAGTGAATCAAACGATAAATGGATTGAACGGCTCGGTGACTTTGTTGTTCGCCGCCGCCGCGGCTTGCTATGGGGTACGAGTGTCGCAATTATCGTTATTGTGGCGAATGCGCCGCGCAACGAATTTAACGATTTCTTCTTGCACTACTTCGACGAAACGATGGAATTCCGAGTCGCAACTGATTTCACTGCCGATAACTTAACCGGACTCTATACGATCCACTATGCGTTGGATTCCGGTGAAACGGGCGGTATAAGCGATCCTGATTTTCTAAAAGTGACACACGAATTTACCGAATGGTGGCGTCTGCAGCCCGAAATTGAGCACGTCAGCTCCATAACTGACACGATGAAACGCCTAAATAAGAATATGCATGGCGACGACCCTGCCATGTACAAACTCCCGAATAACCGCAACCTCGCCGCGCAATATCTGCTGCTCTACGAGATGTCCCTTCCTTATGGCCTCGACCTCAATAAGCAAATTAACGTCGACAAATCCGCGACCCGGGTCATCGCAACGCTCAAACCATTATCGCTCAAACAAACATTCGTAGTGACCGACCGGGCCGGCGCGTGGTTGGATGAACATGCACCGACTATCGGTCATGACAATGGCACGGGTATGGCGATGATGTTTTCGCATTTGGTCTTGAGCAATATCAACTCCATGATAGTGGGCTCGCTGGTAGCACTTGTTTTGATGTCCGGGGTGTTGGTCATTGCGTTGAAATCAATAAAAATAGGGTTGCTTAGTCTAGTGACGAATTTGGTGCCAGTTGCGATGGGATTCGGAGTCTGGGCGATCATGGACGGCGACGTTGGCATGTCGCTACAAATTGTCGCGAGTATGACTTTGGGTATCGTCGTCGACGACACCGTCCATTTTTTGAGTAAATACTTACGCGCACAGCGCGAACAGGGCATGCACCCGCACGACGCGGTTCGCTACGCCGTGAACACGGTTGGTTGGGCGGGCGCTAATAGTGACCTACGTCGGATTGGTCGCCGGATTTCTCGTTTTATCGACGTCGCACTTTTCGTTGAATTCCAGAATGGGACTATTAGTTGCTATCGTTATCGCGTTCGCTTTAGCGACCGTGTTTCTGTTCCTGCCGCCGCTACTGATGAAGCTTGAAGAACAACTCAGTGCGGATGCATTCAAACTTAAGCGTTCAACCGGCGGAGATCAAATTGTTGGCGTTCCCGAAAGTTCGCCGGTTTCCTAAGTGTACAGCGACCGTGGTCGCTTCCTGTTGAGTTGCAGTTGGCTTCTAAAGCGCGGGCACGCCATACTGAATTCGTCGAATAGTGTAGAAATGGTCTTAGAGCGAGAAATTCTATGAGCACCCGGTATCAGCTATTGTTCGCGTGGAGCGGCGCGGTTCTCGTTGTCGTATTTGCGCTTGGGTTCTGGCCGCTTGCGCATTTCGTACCGCCGCTGCTGCCGAGCGCCAGTGCCGTGGAAATCGCGGGGATTTACCAGCAAAACCCGTTTCAAATCCGTCTGGGACTATTCGTCATGATGGTCTCGTTTGGATTGGTTTGCCCGTTCGCCGCCGTCATTTCGATGCAATTGAATCGCATTGAAGGCGGGCCATCGATGTTGTCCTACGTTCAGTTAGCGTGCGGAACGTGCGGCGGGGCGCTTGTTATGATCCCATTAATGCTATGGGCCGGGGCCGCATTCCGCCCGGAGCGTAGTCCAGAATTGATCCTGCTCCTAAACGACATGGGTTGGATTACGTTCTTATGGCCGGTCCCACCGTTCTTCTTGCAAGTTGTCGCAACCGGTCTTGCCATTCTCGGCGACCAGAACGAGCAACCGATATTCCCACGCTGGAGTGGTTTCTTTTGCCTTTGGTGCGCCGTGATGTTTCTTCCCGGATTGTTGCTGATTTTCTTCGTGACCGGTCCGTTCGCGTGGAATGGGCTGCTCACATTCTGGTTAGGAGCGAGCGTTTTTTTTACCTGGTACGCAGTAATGTCGATGGTGTTACGCAATTGCATTATTCGACAAGGGCAAGACACTCAAGCGTGATTAAGCACCTGCGCTAGCCCATGGCGACGACGATCGAATCCCCGCACGAGACAAGAACTCACTTACCGGGCGAATTCGGTGTGTGGCTTTTCATCGTCAGCGACATGATCATTTTCGGTCTGTTTTTTATACTGTTTGTTTACGACCGGGCGCTGGATGTGCCGCTCTACTCACAGTCGCAGGCGACTTTGAATCAGGCTTATGGCGCCGTTAACACCATCCTAATGCTGTCGAGTTCCTGGTTTGTTGCCTTGGCTATTCATGCGGCTCGCGACAATCTTTCAAAATTCACCAGCTTCTTTATCATGCTGGCCGGCGTCTGTGGGCTCGCCTTTGTGATGCTGAAATTTTTCGAATACAGCGAAAAATTCAGCGCTGGCTATTTCATCACGAGCAACGATTTCTATATGTACTACTACATGCTAACGGGTATCCACCTGCTGCATGTCGTCATCGGTATCGGAGTCCTGACTTTTTTATGGCATACCTCGCGCACGGAATCCATCGACGCGAAATGCGTCAACACCCTGGAAAGCGGCGCGAGCTTCTGGCACATGGTGGATATGTTGTGGATAGTCCTTTTCGCATTATTGTATCTGATGAAATAGCGCATGCTTTTTCTGCTTCGCCGAAAAATTACCTTTGTCTGGTTGGTGTTGATCCTGGCAACCGCGTTGTCATGGCAATTCGGGCACGGCTTTGGCTTCGGTGACCGTTATACTTTCGCGACCGTTGCGATCGTAATAATCGCTTTCGTCAAACTACGCTTGGTGTTTCTGGACTTTATGGAGTTGCGCCACGCGCCGCTACCGTTGCGTCTTGCGTTCGAGGGGTGGGCGCTAGTGGTAGGCGGCACAATAATCGGTTGCTATTTGAGTGGTACCTGACCGCGTAGCAAAACAGAATCAACAACAATATTGCGCCGACGGCGACCCGCCGATACGGCGCCCAAACCTCGTTCTCAATTTCCGCTCGGGACCGAATTCTACCGCCGTCCCTCCCCGCTGCCGCTCTCTCGCGCATGTCCCACATTCCGTTAGTAGAAAATGTTTTCACGCAGTCTCGATTGCTGCCTGCCTGCCTGCTACGCGATGAAGAGTTGCGGCGCAGGCGCAGAAGCGGCATTTGCTAGGGACGCCGTAATATCGCGTTTCTACCAACAAGAGACCTTCGCGGGCTATTGTCACTCGCCGCCAGCCGTTAGGAATTTTTACTCTCGAGTTTATCTACTGACCTCAATCGAGTCCGACTCTTCATCTGAGGCGAGAACGGATGCGCATTCACAATATCTATTTCTACGACGAAGGTGGTACTCATTTTCGTCGCATCGACATCGAGTGGGATTCCGAGGGCGCTTTTTCGAAACCCTCAGCCATTCT
>JBLFWZ010000045.1:0-21534 GCA_047611905.1 Gammaproteobacteria bacterium
GAACGACGGCAGGCGATCAATGAGCGACTCGCCCAGCCAGAGCCCGGTGCCGAGGTTTTCTACGTCGATGAAGCTGACATCGACCTAAACCCCAAAATTGGCTTCCTCTGGTCGCCGGTTGGCAAGCAGCAAACTATTCCGCCGCCCGGGAAAAATCAGAAACGCTATCTCGCGGGCGCCCTGCATGCACGAACCGGACGCGTTGAGTACGTCGAAAGCTTGAGAAAAAATACTGATCTGTTTTTGCGCTTGTTAGAGCACCTAAAACGAACCTACCGAGGTGCCCGGAAAATCGTCCTCATTGCCGACAACTACATCATCCACAAATCCAACCTCGCGCTCGCCTGGCTGAAACAGTACCCGAAGTTCGAAATACTTTTCCAGCCGGCTTATCAGCCCTGGGTAAACGACATCGAGAAACTTTGGAAACAGCTTCACGACAACATCACACGCAATCACCGATATCCCACTATTGATAAACTCACGCGCGCCGTGCGAATATTTTTACGGGAAGTTAGCCCCTTTCCAGGCAACTCCCCAAGTGTCGCAAAATTTGGATCAGCTATTTAGTTATGAGTTGCGCGACCAATGGGAATTAAACCTTGACGTGCACGCCCAGAGAACAATGTACAACGGCGCCGGCGTAGAGCCCGACGCGCTTGAGACGGTGGGCGCAACGCCGCTGCTAAATCGCTTGGCTACGCAGTTCTCCGAATCCTCCAAAGTGCTGATAGCGCAGTCTGAACTAAACGGCGTAAGTCATTTTTGGAACATGCCACATCATTTGTTGTTTGGCACCTCCCCGACCGGTGTCAATGAAGACATCGAGTTCCGTGGTTCCGACCCGTTTGCGATCAACCCGTTCAGTCCGGCATACGGCCAGGCGAGACCGTCGCTGGAATTGGAGCGCGATTCCAGCGAGCACACTCGTCAGCTGTCCCTTTATACCCAGAATCTGTTTGAAATCGGCACCCGTTGGCGACTGCTCGTCGGATTACGTTACGACCATATCGAACAGTCGGGTAACGACGTGGCCTCGAGCTCGCGTTTCGATCGAACATCAGATGAAATCAGCCCGCGAGTCGGAATTGTCTACAAACCGACATCTAACTGGTCTTGGTTCGCAAGCTTTAGTACCTCGGTCGATCCGAATGAGGGACTGCGCCCAAACAGTAGTGGACTAGAACCGACTAAAAGTAAATCGGTCGAATTGGGGTTAAAATGGAAATCGGACTTGTATCCGTTGTCTGCCGATGCGGCAATTTTCGGTACTAGACAAACCAATGTAACAACCGACGCACCGGGGAACCCTGGGTTCGAGCTTCAGACCGGCGAACAAGAAAGCATCGGCGCGGATGTCGAAATAAAATTCGACCCAACATCCTGGCTGTCTCTACGCGGCCACTACAATTTCGTCGATGCCCAAATCTTTAACGACACGGCCGTTCGCAATGGAACGACACCGTTGAACGTCACTAAGCATCAAGTGGGCGCGCTCGGCTTGATGAATATAAATTTGTTCGCGCCGGACGATCTATCGATCAGCTTGGCGTTAAATTATTTGAGCGAGCGCCAAGGTAGCCTCGTACCAGAAGAGCTGAGTCTTAAACTACCCGGATACTTCAAGGGCGACCTATTCGTCAGCTGGCGATACTCGGAAAAACTTCAATTGGAATTCGGTGTCGAAAATTTTACCGACGAGAACTACATTCGAGGTAGTCAAGCAGATGGTTTGCATTTGTTTCCGGGCAACCCAATGAGTTTTCGCGGTCAAGTCAATTTGTCGTTTTAATGTATATCTAGTTTTCGCTTCGCGCCGGTCCGCTCGTGTTAATCTAGCGTCGAGCACCTTAGTCCAAGTTTTATAAGAGATGGTTTCACCTTGATCCCCCCTAAATACATTGCATTCGGGTTACTCATCGTACTCGGATGTGAGACGGATCGTGTGTGGTCACTAGAAAACCGGCAAACACTCGACCTTTGCGCAACACAATTGCCGGAAAAACACCTCGGCGAAAAATTTGCTTCTGCAGGCATGCTGGCCAATCTTCGTGGCAGTTCCGATTCTATTCGAGCGATAGCGAGAGAATTGTTGGACGCGGCGCTGCGTGGTGAACCACAAGCAAGGTGCCCTAAAAACTGCGGCGTACGTGATGCCGAGGTGATTTATCGGGTCGCGCCGACGGTATTTCTGAAATCGTCAAGGCAGCGCTCCGAATGTTTAAGCTTGGAGCAACAAACAAGCGCTTCTCCCTTTCAGTTCGCGGCACAGCGTTTCGCCAACTTAGACGATTTGAATAAATGGCTAATGGATTTTTCGCGCGGCAAAGGTACGCAGGGAAAGGAACTGTATCGCAGGTGTTCGTCAAATTGCAGCCCGCGGTATACCTTTCGGATCGGCGGCTCGCGTGAAACTGGATTTACAGTGGTCTCCGAAGTGCTGTGCGGTCTAGCCCGTGATAAATCGGAACCGCGCTATAGTCTGTCGACTGCTATGCAATTACATTGCCAAAGCAATGTGGAATATTAAAACTAGTGAGTAACGCATGCCCAATTCAGTGATAACTGCAGCGAAAATACCGCCGCCGACCACCCAATATGGCGTGTGTTTGCTACCCACCGATTTGATCGCCGCGCCGGTCGATCTGGCGCGTGCCGTCGAACAACGCGAACTCGATATGATGTTCTTCGCCGAAGGCAGCCACGTCCCTGTGAAACATACGAAGAACGCCTACAGTCGGAGCGAGGTCGTCGAACCTTTTGCCCGGATGTACGATTCGATAACCGCGCTTGCCGCCTGCGCAGCTGTCACCTCTAAGATAAAGCTCGGCACCGGCGTTTGTCTGCTGACCGAAAGAGACCCGCTCATCACCGCGAAGGCAATTGCTTCTCTCGATCAAATTTCTAATGGGCGCGTAATTTTTGGCGTCGCCGGTGGCTTCATGCGCGAAGCGATCGAAAATCATGGCTGTTCGTTCAAGGATCGCTGGGCAATTGTGCGTGAGCGCTCGCTCGCGATCCAAACAATCTGGACTAACGAGGTGGCTGAGTATCATGGCGAGTTCGTCGACTTCGATCCGCTCTGGTCTTATCCAAAACCACGCCAATTTGGCGGACCGCCCCTGTATATCGGTTCAAATCACGGCAAGGTTCCGGATCGGGTAGCCGACTACGCCGACGGATGGATGCCAATTTATGAACGCTATGAAGGCGATCCGGTTGATGATCTTCGGCAGGCATGTGCAGCCAGAGATCGCGATTTCGCCGAGCTAACGCTCTATCTCTTTGGCGCCCCACTCGATGAAAAAATCATCGCAGATTTTACGGAGCGTGGCGTACATGGCTTCATCTTTCTAATTCCTGCTGAATCTGATCAGGTGATGAACGAGCTCGATAAAGTCGCAGCTCTTGTCGAACGCCTGCGCAACAACAGTTCGCCCTAGGACATTTACATGAGCATTAACCTCGAAGAACTCGATTACCAACAAACCCCAATTGGTGAGTTGATTTTGCGGCGCCGCCGTTTTCCGATCCTCGGCGAACTCGACGTCTATGAAGTAATTTTGAATGACGAATTCTTGATGTCTAGCTTGTACACGGCTGGCGAAATCGCTCTGTCGAAGCTGGGACTCGCTTACACAGAGGCGAGTTCGCTAGACGTCATCGTTGGGGGACTGGGGCTCGGATACACCGCCGTTGCCGCGCTTGAAGACAGCCGAGTTAGCTCGCTAACAATTGTCGACGCACTGCCTGAAGTTATTTCGTGGCACGAACGGGGCTTATTGCCGGAAAGCCATCGAATGAATGATGATGATCGCAGTCGCTATTTTTTGGCTAATTTCTTCGAATTAGCCCAGCACAACTTTTCAGCCTTGAGTGTCGAACAACCAGATCGCCGCTATCACGCAATACTACTTGATATCGATCATTCACCGAACCACGTTTTGCATCCAACAAACAAAGCGTTTTATGCGGTGCAAGGCCTAACCCGATTACGCGATTGCCTACATCCTGAAGGCGTATTTGCGCTGTGGTCGAACGATCCAATCGACCCGCCGTTTACCATTCGACTTAGCGAGGTATTCGCCGAAACATCCGCCGAAGTCATTGCAGTCGACAATCCCATTACCGGCGAGACGAGCTACAACACGGTATATCTTGCGCGAAACTAAGGTGAATGCAGGGTTATCGGTTTCGGCTCGTCGGGTCGTGAAAAATAAAGAGCAGACATTCCAGGTGTGTACTGATAGTCCTCACCAATGAACTGGAAAGACGTATTCTTGCAACGCCTGGGTTGCGTGCCGAGGCAACGCGAGCGGACCTTATGCATCCACGGCGACTCTTGTGCGGCATTCGAAAGCATCTGGTCGGTCGTTCTGGAGATATCGAAAACTCAATCTCGGCTTCGTATCATTTTATGTTCCCATGATCCGGGTGTACGAACCGCGCTCACGCAGAAATATCCCGAATTTTTAGTCTGGGCATCTCCGTTCGGGAATGCGCTCTCGTGCGGCATGTTCCTCGCGCGCGCTAACGTTCGCACGGTTGTAGCGTTGGAAGGCACGAGAACGATTTCTATACCACTGGTGCGCGAACTAAAACGTCGCGCGATATCGTTAGTTGGACTTTTCGCGCGCGAAGCGGCCACACGACCTCGAACTGAATTAGCCCAAGCATTTGAAGTTGCGATAAGAGTTGCTGACTCATCAGGGGGTATTAACCGACAACTTGATCGCAAGAGCGAACATCAAGTTCAGTCGATCGCGGCGGTGACAAACATACTCAGCGAAATGCTCGGCCGCGACATGAAAGCGCTACGTGATGAGAAAGATCCTGCTAACAAGCTTGCGGAATTCATTCTTAAGCATGGTGAATGCCTATCGATACGCTGGCGATTGCGACGCATTCAGGACCTCGACGAACTCAGTACCACACTGGGGGATCCGGAGTCGATCCTGTGTCTTGGCAACGGTCCGTCTAGCGAAGACCCGAAAGTGCAAAAGCAAGCGCATGATGTGTTGTTTCGAGTGAATCACAGCTGGTTGAAACGCGGTTATTTGTGCGATCCCGATATCGTATTCACCGGCGGAAAACCCACGATGCGTACCGTTTCCGGTGCAATATTCGGTCTGCACAACCCCGCCTGCGCGCCGCGCTTGGTGATGTCACGCTTTTTTAAGCCGTGGCTGCAATCGACGCGATTCTTTGACGTAGCCGATTTGAGCCCCGCGCTGCAGGACTTTGCTTGGGGCGCGAACCGTCCGACCAATGGCGCAAGCATGCTTGCCGCAGCCGTGGCACTGAAGCCGAAACGCCTAATTGTCGGCGGCATCGATCTGTTTCAGCATCCTTCCGGCACCTATCCTGGCGACACAACTACGCCGAACGCATTTTCCCCAGCCCACGCGCGCGAGCCGGAACTCGCCTTCTTGCTCGAATTATTCGACAGCTATAGAGGCGATCTCGTCATCATTGGAGACGTGCTTCGCGCCCATTGGGAACGACACCGCGAGAGCCGGGGTCTCACTTTGGGCAACGAAAATTTCATTGAATAGCCGACATTGATATAAATTCACAACGCCGAATTATACAATCGGCGTTTCAAGCACCTATCGACCGAGGAGCGTAGCCAGGTGGCCCAGGATTTTCACAAAGAAGTACAGTTCAAAACCTACTGGCATCACCGGAAACCGGCGTTTTGGTTTCGTAAAAGTGAGAAACGCGGCGCTGGGGTCAGGGCACACCCGGAGGTCATTCATCTTGCTCCGCTACCCGACGTCGATCCCAGCGAGAAGCCACCCGTGCGGATATTTCTCGGCTCCGAAGCCGATCAATACCGAGCAGAACGCATATTCATCTGGTCGATAATGCAGGTTAGGGATCCGGCGCGGAGTTACGAAATTCACGTGATGAAAGACTTGTACGGCTATGACCGTACAGGCTGGAAAACGGGTTTCACCAAATACCGTTACGCCATTCCAACGATCGCTGGCGATACAGGACGTGCGATTTATAATGACGTCGATCAAATATACCTCACCGATCCGGCAGAATTGTTCGATTTGGAAATGGCCGACGCTGGTGTTCTCAGCATCACGGGTCGCGAAACCTCAGTCATGTTGCTGGATTGCGCTCGTATGACCGAACACTGGCGCATCGACGACGCGAAGGCCGGTAAACAGCATCGCTATTTCCGCGATATCATTCACGCTAATAAGCTTTGGGGCCAACTACCCCGTGAGTGGAATGCGCGTGACTCAGAATATTCGCCAGGCCAATCGAAATGTTTTCATTTCACAACCTTGCAGACGCAACCCTGGCAACCGTTTAGAGACTTACTGAATTACCGAACTCACCCTAATGGGGATGTTTGGTTTGCGCTCGAGCGTTCTGCAGACGCCGCACGTTTCACGGTCTTCACAAAAGAAAAACCGAGTCAACGGTTTAACAACATGGTCGCGCAATACCGAGTCTTGCATGAACAGGGCGAGATCGAACTTGGACTCGGCGCCAAAGAAACATTCGATGGACACTCCTTAGCCAAACACGATGCAAGTGTTGGCAAGTTGGTGGCGACGACAGGCGCGCAGACAATTCTCGATTACGGTTGCGGTAAGGCCTTGGCTTATTCGCCTTGGCCAGGAGAAGCACCCGCCAGCCGACTGAAAGCGCGCGCAGCGTGGCCGGACGTGAAAATTTGTTGTTACGACCCTGGCTACGCACCGTACGCCGCCCCCTATTCCGGTCGCTTCGACGGCGTGATATCAACCGACGTGTTGGAGCATATTCCAGAAGAAGATATTGGCTGGGTGTTAAATGAGTTGTTTAGCGCCGCTGATAAGTTCGTCTATGTCGTTGCCGCCTGTTATCTCGCAAGAAAAATGCTCCCGAATGGACAGAATGCGCATTGCACGGTAATGCCTCCTTCATGGTGGTCTGGCCAACTCGAGCTCGCAGCGCAACGTTTCCCGGGTGTCCGTTGGAACTTGTGCACTGAGAAAAGAACACCGTTTGGCAAAACTCGCTCTCACATTCAAGGCTGCTCCGCCCGGCAGGATCCAGCACGTCGCACGAGTGGATGATTAACTATGCCAATCTTAAGTTTGACTACGAGCCGTACCCGATCGGAATCGCACGGCCGGTGTTCGATCGAGCAATTTATCAAGAACTAGTCGATAACTTGCCGCCGATAGAGCTGTTCGAATATAAGCCGGAAAAAGGTGGAAAATACTCACTGTCTCAGGTGAACAATCCGCGCCAATACAATCGTTTCGTCAATGGGTCGCCGCCGTGGCAAAGGTTTCATCGCTTTATCAAGTCAGCAACATTTATCACTGAAGCAATGGATTCGCTAAGACAACATGGTATCGACTTGGGTTTTCCCGGACCGAGTTTCGCGGAGCGGATCCGGCTAAGCGTGCGAGCTCTGAAGCGTGGCAATCCTGTACCACATTTTCCACGTTTGAAAGCCCGTTTCGAGTTTTCCGCAATGCCGATTTCCGGCGGCAACATCGCTCCTCATACTGACCACCCTAGAAAAATCATTACCATGGTCATACCACTACTGCGCGAAGGCGAATGGAATGCAGCCTGGGGTGGCGGCACGACTATCGTGTGGCCGAAAGACAAGTCGGAAATTTTCAATCCGCTAAATACCTATCTGGATTTCGATGAGACCGAGCGCCTGAAAACCTTCGAATTCGAACCGAATCAATGTCTTGTTTTTGTAAAAACGAGTAATTCCTGGCACGCCGTATGGCCCATGACGGGCGATGATCCGAAAGTTTTTCGCAATACGCTAACGATTAATATTGAAAGCAGCTAGCCGTCCGATTGACGAGATGACGACGATTTATCAGGAGTTAGTTGAATGTTCCATCGGGTAATTGATTTCTTGGGCGCGCGACTATTCGGGGCCGAGACGTATCGCTACGCGCAATACAAACGGGCGAAGAAGATCGCCCGGCGTCAAGGCTATGAGATCTACAAATCTCACTTAATTTGGTTTCAGGATCCGGACTATTTGGTGGCCAATGCGCTCGTTGAAGATAAAAAAATCACCGGCATTCCGAGCGACCGTTGCTACGTGCTATTGGAGTTTGCCCGTCAAGTGCGCCAAGTTGTGGGTGATGTTGCCGAATGCGGCGTGCGCTACGGTAAATCGAGCGTCTTTATCCTAACGGGTCTCGGCGAGGACAGCGCAAAAGAAATGAATATTTTTGATTCATTCGCGGGGCTATCAGAACCGAGAGATGAAGACGCGAATCCAGGCGGAAAAACTGTTTGGGAGACCGGTGAATTGGCGGTTCCCGAGACCACAGTGCGCGAAAACCTCAGCAAATTCGGTGACCGGATCGTTCTTTACAAAGGCTGGATCCCGGAACGTTTCCAAGAAGTCGCGGCGCAACGATTCGCGTTCGTGCACATCGACGTCGATTTATATCAGCCAACCTTGGATAGCGTTAGGTTCTTCTACGAGCGAGTTTCTCCCGGCGGCGTCATGATCTGTGACGACTACGGGTCGGGCTACTGCCCGGGCGCAAAACAAGCGCTTGATGAATTCTTCGACGACAAGCCAGAAGGCGTGATCGCCCTGCCGACCGGCCAAGCAGTGGTGATCAAGCAGTAATTCCAGGACATCTCTATTGCCCTTGATGAACCTAAAGCGCCGCAGAAAAATAGCGACGAAAATTCACCGTTGGCTGACGGTCGAGCACATTCGCTATTTATTCTGGAGCAAGTTTTGGCGTGCAGAGAAAATTTGTCCGCACGATGGCATTTATATCTCCAGCCGCAAAGATCGTTATGGAGCGAACAGCGTTCCGTGGCTCAATGCCCTCGCGCTGGCTCGAGTAACCGGGCAGACGCTCTACCATCATTGCTCGACCAGTTGCTTTAAATATCGCGACAGCGTCATGCATAGATTGCTCGTTAAAAATTCTGTCGCGAGTGAGCACTGCGGGACTTGTGACTTGCATGAAAAAGCCGGCTGGTTTCATGGCCAGCATGAAGTATTAATGCAACACACTGAGGGATTACCCTTACCGGATGTCATTGCGGGGTCCGCGTTGAAAGAAGAATTCTTTAATTGCTACCGTCGCGAAGCTGCAGCACGAGAGTGGACATTGCAGCGCAAGTCAGACAGTTTAATCGTGATTCATGTCCGCCTTGACGACATAAAGGACCACGAAAAGACGAACAAGCAAGGCTTTATTGGCGAAGATAATCTTAGTCGACTCATCACTTTGTTGAACGGGCGTTACCCTGACCACCAGATCCATTTAGTGACGTCGCCAAATCGTCGAGACATCAACCTCTGCAAGTCCGTGATCGAAAAATCGAACATTAGCTGCAGCGTCTCTGGAAGTGACAATATCGATTACGACTTATACCTAATGATGTGTAGCGATGTTCTTATATTAAGTCGTAGCACGTTCTGCTTTATCGCGGGATTACTGCACCAAGGCAGCCACGTTTACTCGTACACGAATTGGCAGCACTTCGAAGAACTGATTGGTCCTTACCCTGCAACCGGGAACGACAGGAATCGATCGAAGGTTTTGTCAGTCTTGCAGTAGCACTGTTCGCTCGTGCACGGATCATGGTCTTTAGACGTTTTCTAGGACGAAAACGGGTTGTTCGGGACTAAGCTGCTCGCGGCCAAAATGTTCTTCCGCGAAACCGAAACTATCCAATACGCGCCATTCCTGTAACAGCATCGGTAGGCGTATTTTTCCGTAGATTCTGTGCAGATTCCACACCAGGCAGTCGCTGCCAACCGGAACCGCTAGGAATAGGAGTCCATTGGGTTTGACCACACTTTTCATATATTTCATTACGTCCAAATCACCATCGGGATTCAACGGATCGCCGTAGCGGCCAAGGCCGTCATGCTCAAACGATGAAATGGAAAACGCTGCGTCGAAAATTCTTGGGTTGTTCGTAAACTCGTCAACTGTCAGCAGGTTCAACCGAGTATCAGATGAGATGATCTTGTTATACTCAATCGAAGTCGGCCGCGCACCGTATGCTAGACAAATCGCCTCACACTTAGGAATAGTTGATCCCATTACAGCGACTTCGCGGTTTTTAATCGGGTATTTCTCGATCGCTTCGTACATCCAGGTACTTGTTTTTTTATAGTAAAACACGTCCTTGCCGGAGGCTCTTTCAATATACGTATTAACTTCGCTTCGACTATAAAATCGCGGGAACAACGACGGATAGACTTCGTTTCGATAACGGTATTGAACAGGAATTTCGCCGTGCATCGTGAATCTATCGTGGAGCTCTGCGGGGATCTCGCGGGGCGGCGCCGGCTGCGTCCACTGTATGATCGTCAGAATCCATTTTCGAATTCTATTGAGAACTTTATATGGCATGGCATCGACGCAGTTGGGCTTTTAATGATACTAACACGGAGGCAAAACGATGGTCTTGTCCGGCGCTTTATAAATATAAACGGTATTTGCGCGGCGCTACATGCTAGCCTTTCGCAAACCAGCCACCGCGCCGTTTCTTGGTGACAAAAAACCCATCAGTGGCTCCGTTGTACGCTTCGCCCAGAAAATTGACGTAACGTCGTGGCCAGTTCGTCACCCCGCGCGGCGACACGCCGTGAACCGAGTGTGGGGAGTTTAGCCACATTACCAAGGTATTGGGCTCGTAGGACAGCGTTTGAGTCTTCTCAACATACTTAGGTTCAATTCGATTAAGTGCCCGAAACGGACCTTTTCTTACAAATTTGGAGTCAACGGCCTGCCCGGTTCGATAACGCATTGTGGGGTCGCAATAACGATAAAACTCTAATTCCCCGCCGCTTGAATCGTCACCTTCTACTCGAAAATAAAGTAACGCGGCAAATAACTTGTAACGCGTATCCACGTGCGGTCCGCGTACGGAAGTGACTTTCTGCACCGGGCTGTTAACCCCGAACTGGCAATCGAGCTGGATATCTTCGAGCTTATTAGCGGGATTTTGTTCCGCACCCGGGCGACGAATACCGCAGCTAAATTGAGCAAATTCTTTACCGTAGTGAGCCGCGATCGAGGGATGCGTGTTGTCCAACACGCCCTGCCAGAGTGCGATAGCTTCCAAATAAAATTCACGCGAACAATGATACGCGAAGAAATTCTGCCACGACTCTGAATAGTCGGGAGTGTCGATCACATCGAGTGCCGACTTTAGGTAAAGGGTATTGTTTTTAAGCGGCCCGGAGCCGGCGATGGTCTCGATACTCGGATAGGTTTGTGATAAACGGGCAAATTCATCATCGGGCAAGGCGTTGCGGATCACGACGTGCGGGAACGGCTCAAAGCGAATGTCACTTGGGGTGGCTTTCGATAATACTGATTTGAGATCGGACACGGCCGTCTCCTTGTAAATTAGTCGGAACTATCGTCCTTCGACAAGCGCCCGGAACAATGAGAAGTCTGCTGTCGATACTACTCACGCGCGGCGACTTTCCACAATTCGTAGTTACCAATGAGTGTTGCGCGCTGCCCAAGCCATATTTAATTGCGCTGCTCTCGCTGGCAATGGCCCTTGGGACACCCTACTGGTTAGAGACGTCCAAGGATTGGGTAGATCAAACCGGCCCACTATTCGCGCCATCGACGGCAGGGCGCGATAGTAACATCACTGGGCCGTCCTAGAATATCGATTTCAGAACGATCCGAAGCTTGCGACGCCTTATATTTTGGCGACCCACATTAATTCAAAAGGGCCGTTCGAATAGGACGTTCAAAGATGCGCGGCTGGCCACGATAGGTAAATAATCGAAAATAGCGTGATACCGATGTGGTGCGCCGAACTGCGGTAGGCGACGCTGCGTTCGCGCTACCGCGTGGAGACATTGCGCCGTTAAACGTGAGTTAGCTTATCGTCCGACAGGCGATTCAAAAGCACTGCGCTCATTGCCTTCCACAATCGGTTTCAAATAGATCTCGACCCGCCGATTGAGCTGCCGACCCGCTTCTGAATCATTCGATGCACGCGGATCGAGTTCCCCCTGACCTTCCCACAAGGTTCGGTCCGCCGGCACACCGTGATTGCGGAGATAGTTCATCACGCTTTGTGAGCGACGTTCCGACAAGCCCTGGTTAAATTCCGTAGACCCTGTGCTGTCAGTGTGGCCGACCACGTGGACAACCGTACGGTCGTACTTCGAAATAACATTGGATAGCTTGTCCAGCGTCGAATAGAAAGCCGTCTTTACCACCGCGCTACCGACGTCGAAGGAGACTTCGCTCGATAAGTCGAGTTTTAGCACGTCATCTTTCAAGCGCTCTATTTCAATCTCATGCGACGCCTGTTCAGCGGCTAATACCTGCTCAAACTCTTGCTGCTGGCGATCCATGTAATTGCCGACCGTACCGCCGGCGAGAGCGCCGAGCGTTGCCCCAATGAGCGCACCTTTGGCTCCGTCATCAATTGCGTAACCTGCTGCCGCGCCGGCTGCGGCGCCAAGCGCTGCAGCAACTTTTGTGCGTTGATACGGATCATTGGCGCAAGCGCCGATACCAAAAACCAACGCGACTACCGCGAAAATCTGTGCTTGACGATGGAATAGTTTCACGTTGATTGGCCTCCCCTTTGCCTATTCGAATTATTACGCACTGCGGCAAGCGAGAGCGTGCTGCGGTCGTCAGTTAGGCTAGATCGTTCAAGTTGAATGTGAGCTGAACGCAAACCAGATCCCGGCAGGAGTGTATTGGACGCGAAGTTTTAAATTCGTTAAGCACTCTTGCCATTGCGGTCGAAGAACTCAAGGTCCAAATTCAAAGACGAACCGAGCCACATCGCGCCGACCGAGTGATCCATACGGTCGCTAACCCCGGTAGACGTATGAACCAAAATCGACAACGGGCCGCGTACCGATTGTAGCCAGGGGACGAAGTCCTGGAACAGCGGTACTTCAAAGGCCATTTGATACATTGGCAGCGGATGAGGCCCAACCGGTTCGTCCCTCCAACGGCCCATCACCACTTCGAATAACGCCGGGACTGCGTCGCGGATCGTGGCGGCATGTTGCCGATCGGACTCATTGCGATAGTAAACATGGGCGTGGTAGCCCTTGATTGATAGAGGATTAAAATCTTGCTTTAGGCTGTCGCTCATGGCGCTCTCCGATTGTACGATGTCATCATTCGCGGGTTGAACAAGGTCGCCTCGATCGCGCGATCCGCCCGGCTATCAACAGTATAGCCGGGCGGCAAATCTGGCCAAGGAATTAAGCCCGGCGAAAACCAGAGACCTGCGGGCAGGTCACCTCCGAGCCACATGGCTAAAGTATCACTGCGTCCCCGGAGTCGGCTATCATCAGCTGGACAGGTAATCTAATGCGGCCTAGGGTTGAGACATGTCTCAACCACAATGAAACTTAATTTCGACGTAGATATAAGTCCATTTGGGGGATAAGTCATGAGTGCAGAAGAAAACAAAACCTTACTTAAAAACATGTTCGCCGAATTTGCCAAAGGCAACGGCGACGCGTTGGTCGACGCAATGCACGATGATATCGAGTGGACATTGACCGGCACGACAAGTATTTCGAATGTGTACAAAGGAAAGAAATCTGTACTCGAGGACTTTCTCGGACCTGTTACCGCGGCCGTTGACGGGCATATGCACATTACCCCGGAAAATTTCATTGCCGACGGTGACTATATTGCGTTGCAAGGACATGGCGAGGCGCGGATGAAAAATGGTGCCGAATACAACAATACCTACTGTTGGGTGTACAAGTTTAAGGACGGTAAGATAATTTCGGTTGTCGAGTATCTAGACACGGAACTAGTCACCAAGGCCTTCGGTTGACGCCGGCAATCGTAGGCTGCTCCACTAATCTGCCGACAGTACAAATTCAATGAGTAGCATGGCGCCGGACGCCATTGCCGCGAAGCGCGTGCGCACGTACGCGTTAAGCGTGCTGGTCGTGGTGTATACGTTCAATTTTATCGATCGACAGATCCTCTCGATCTTAATGGAGTCGATAAAGCTAGACCTCGGTTTATCCGATCAAGCGCTCGGGTTTCTTGCGGGTTTTGCGTTCGCCTCGTTCTACGCCGTCATGGGCATCCCGATTGCACTGTGGGCAGATCGAGGTAATCGCCGCAATCTCATCGCACTGGCTCTCGCCATCTGGAGTGTGATGACGGCAGCATCCGGTTTGGCACAAAATTTCGTCCATCTTGCGCTCGCTCGGATCGGCGTTGGTATTGGTGAAGCAGGTTGCAGCCCGCCGGCGCATTCGATTATTTCCGACTACTATCCGCAAAAAGAGCGCGCCACAGCACTTGGGATCTATGCGTTAGGGATCCCCTTCGGAATCATGTTCGGTATGTTTATCGGCGGCTGGATCAACGAAATGTATGGTTGGCGGCGGGCATTTTTTGTTGTTGGCTTACCGGGCTTGGTGCTCGCGTTGTTAGTGCGCTTTACCATGCAGGAACCGCAGCGCGGACTGTCCGACAATCGTACCGCTGAGGCGACGCCGCCGAAGTTTCTCGAAACGCTACGCTTTCTAATGAAACGCCCGGCGTTCTTACATAGTGCGTTCGGCGGGGCGTTGGCAGCGTTTGTTGGTTACGCCGCGATAAGCTGGTTCCCTTCGTTTCTCATTCGTTCTCACGGCATGGCCACGACAGAAATTGGGTTGTGGTTGGGTTTGATTCTCGGCATTCCGGGTGGTATCGGTATTTTTCTCGGTGGCTATTTAGCCGACAAACTTGGCGCCCGCGATCCCCGCTGGTATTTATGGATCGTCGCTGTATCGGCTTTAATCGCCGTGCCGTTTAGTATTGGCACCTACCTGTTAGACAACCCTTACTGGTCGCTTGCGATGTTTGCTGTTCCGGTATTACTGTCGAACTTTTGGCAAGCAACGACCATCGCGCAGACGCAAAGCATGGTTCGTCTGCGCATGCGCGGGGTCGCCTCGGCGATTCTGCTATTCATTGTCAACATAATTGGTCTAGGCGCGGGGCCTTGGGCGATCGGTTTGGTGAGCGATTTACTCGCCCCACAATACGGCGCGGATTCTCTACGTTGGAGCTTGATGATTTTCGGCGTGATGGGAATTTGGGTCGCATACCACTTCTACGCGGCTGGTAAATACCTGCAAGCGGATTTAGCTCGGGCGGACGATCCGCTTTAACGTTAGATGGCTAGGCCGCGGCCGGACTCCCGGCGGGAATGGCGCCCATCGACCAATCGCGCAGCACCTCGCCAACCCGAATTCTGTACCACTTCAAGAGACGTTCATTTCCCGCACGCATGGCTTGTTGATGCAGCGGATCGTTCGCCCACTTTTCAAGGGCATCGGCATCACGCCAATAGGACACTTCGTACATCATTCCAGCATGATTCAGACTCGACGCGGGATCGGAACTGATGTAGCCGTCGATATTTTCGATTTGAGAATTCAAACCGCCGATAAGGCTTGTAAACTCTTGCTCCGCACCAGGATTCATTTCAAATTCGATGATCGCCATTAGCATGATTTTAAGTCTCTCAAATTAAGACGATCCGTTCGCAAGTAAGGGGCCATAGAGGACCAGCGCGACGTCACACACCGAGTAGCCGACGCTGATCCAACAAGGGAGCAGCGCCGCACCATTTTCTGCTAGCAACTCGCTACCACTTATTTCGCAGTTCGCGAAGTTTCACAAACACCGTTTTCGGATCGGGATTGTCAGGCAAATCATTAAACGTCTCGTGCAATCGGGCGATCACCGTAGGGCTAGTAAGTCGAAAAAACGTATTGATGTCTCGCTCCATTGCCAAGGTCGACACCAGCGCTGCATTCGGATCTTGCCCGGACAAGTCGCTGAGCAAGCGCTTTGCGCTTTCGTTGTCCGGCTCCCGATCCAGAGTGAATTCAAGATTGTTCGTCATGTAGTCGTGCCCGGGATAGATCAAAGTATTCTCAGGCAATTTGGTGAGCTGCTTTTCAAACGTTTCGTAGAGTTCCGCAGGATGGCCACCGTTGTGGCAATTGCCCGCGCCTGCGTTAAACAGAGTGTCACCAGAGAACAGCGCTGGTGTATCCGTGTGTGAGCGCAAACAAACATGGCTCATCGTATGTCCCGGCGTATCTAAGGCTTCAAGCTCGACGGTCTTGCCGAGCATGATCCGATCACCGGCGTTCAAACCGCGGTCCATCCCTGGGATCGCGTTTTTCGCATTCGCATGTGCCAGTAATTTTGCGCCGGTTGCCGCAATTACCGCATCGTTGCCACCTGTGTGATCGAAATGTTCGTGCGTATTGACAACGTAGGTGATCTGCCAACCGTTCGCCTTCGCGACACCGAGACATTTCTGATGATCTAGAGGATCAACTGCCATCGCCTCGCCGGTTTCCGGACAAACGATTAAATAATTGAAATTGCGATAGTCGTTACCAGTCCAAATTTGTTCTACGATCATGAGTCATTCCTTAAAATGGATGGGCGGCAAATTGTGAGCCCGATCCGTTATTCAGTTATCCGGGTTCCGCGCCTAATACGAGCGGTCGACTCGGTTGCGATGTCCATTCGGCCATTGAACCGTCGTATACGGCCACATCGGTTTTACCGAGACGCCGCAATAAAAAGGCATCTGCGGTGGCCGCAATTCCACCACCACAGTAGGTGATCACGGGTTGCGTTGGGTCACTTAATGTCGGCGCAAAATGTTGACGTAACACCGTGTCATCCACAAACAAACGCGAGTCAGGATCGACAACAGAAACCGCCGGGACATTAACCGCGCCAGGAATATGGCCTGGGCGACCATACGGGTTTTGCACGCCGGTATACATATCCGTCATGAGTGCATCAACTACGCAAGTTGAGCCAGGACTCGCGAGCGCTTGTTCGACACCGGTTGTATCAACAAACCAGCCCGGTCGTAACTGCGCATTGAATTTTGCTGGCGCAACTTTTGTTATTTCGTTTGAAACGCGCGATCCGGCTGCCTGCCACGCGGTGAAGCCACCGTTCAATACGGCGACGTCTTCGAAACCAAAGGCATTTAACATCCACCACACGCGCGTCGCCCACATTGTGAACGTGCTGTCGTATAAAACGACTTTCGTGCCTTCACCAATACCCAGCTTGCCCATCGAATCACCGAACGCCTGCGCGCTTGGCAAGGTAAAGTCATACGGGCTAGTCGTATCCGACAAATCCTCAAGTATGCTCGCGAATGCGCTCCCAGGAATATGGGCCGTTTCCCATTCGGGCCGGCCTGGCCGAAATGTTAGAACCCCCTGATCACCCACTTCAAAAACGACCGTGCAATCGAGGATCCGCAAACTCAGATCGTCCAGATTCGCCTGCAACCAAGCAACATCAACCAAACTGTCCATCAACACGTTTCCTCATTTATTCTAATTCCCGAGTTCGACAAAAACTCAGCAGGGCCGAGATGCTGCTCAACCAGCAACGTCTCGGCTCCACGGTGTTTATAGACGCTCGATGATCGTCACGTTCGCTTGGCCGCCGCCTTCGCACATAGTTTGCAAACCATAGCGTCCGCCGGTGCGCTCCAATTCATGCAATAAGGTCGTCATTAACTTCGTACCCGTTGCGCCAATTGGATGGCCCAGCGCGATAGCGCCGCCATTCACATTGAGTTTCTCGTGTGGATAACCAATTTCCTTCAGCCAGGCAATTGGCACAGGCGCGAAAGCTTCGTTCACTTCGATGAGATCGATGTCTTCGAGTTTCATGCCCGATTTCTTTAGCGCGTAGCGCGTCGTGGAGATCGGTGCGGTTAGCATGATCATGGGATCTTCGGCTCGCACACTCATGTGATGAATTCGCGCGCGTGGCTTCAGGTTGTAGCGTTTCACTGCCTCTTCGGAAGCGATCAACATGGCCGAGGATCCGTCGCATGTTTGGCTCGCGACACCTGCAGTTATCTTGCTTAGACCGAAGATCGGGTCGAGCTCAGCCATTTTTTCCAGACTGGTCTCGCGCGGCGTTTCATCCATCGTCAAACCATTTAACGGTACAATTTCACGATCGAAGCGTCCTTCCTTAATCGCCAATATTGCGCGGCGGTGTGATTCCAAGGAATACACTTCGAGTTCTTCACGAGACATATCCCAGCGATCGGCCATCATTTGCGCGCCGGTAAATTGGCTCGGCGGCACATCGCCATAACGCTTTACCCAATCTTCCGAACCCGTAAACGGATCTTTAAAGCCGAAAGCGTTACCCGCTGCCGGTGCCGAACCAATCGGGATCTTGGTCATCGTTTGGACACCGCCGGCGAGGACGACGTCGTTAACGCCGGACATTACGGCTTGTGCGGCGAAATGCACGGATTGTTGCGAAGACCCGCACTGGCGATCGATGGTGACTCCGGGGACGACCTCGCTCATGCCTGCTGTTAACCAACAGGTGCGCGCGACATCGCCGGATAGCGGACCGAGTGCGTCGATCGCGCCGAAAATAACGTCGTCGTAATCTTCATCTGGAATGCTGTTGCGTTCGACAATCGCGCGAATGACATGCGCGCCAAGATCGGCCGGGTGGACATCGGCCAAGCTGCCTTTGCGGCGCCCCGTGGGGCTGCGCACGGCATCGATAATGTAAGCTTCGGGCATCGTAATTCTCCTTAAATTAGGGGGACAGTTTACTTAATTGGCTGATTAATGGGACAGTCTGCGTAAATTACGTGAGGCGACTCAAAAAGACGCGACAACGCCACTCCCGGACGATTAATTACACTATCCTCTCTAGTTGCTAGATCGCGCCGATTTGGCGGCCAATTTCCGCGTATTTATCCAACCAGCGCAATACCGTATCTTTGTCTTCCGTGGGGCAGCGCGGAATAGCGCGCTCGATCGTGCCTAGGTTGGCGAAGCGTTTCAGATCTTCGGCCGACGTTTCGAACACGTCGAACATAGAGATGGGTACGGAATCAGGATCTCGTCCTTGCTCCACGAGCCGCGCCTTCAAATCCGCAATATCAGCGGCCAAATCGCCATGAAAACCGTCGATCGGGATCCAGCCGTCACCAAATTCGGCCACCCGCTTGCGTCCCCATTTAGAGCCAAACGTGCCCAATATCACGGGCGGATGCGGCTGCTGGACCGGTTTAGGATACGACCAAATGCGGTCGAAATTCACGTAATCCCCGTGGAAAGTAGACTCATCGGTAGTCCACAACACTTTCATTGCTTTCACTCTTTCTTCAAGAACTTTCCATCGTTCGGCGTACACCGTGCCATGGTTTTCCATTTCCTCGCGATTCCAACCCGCGCCCACCCCAAACAAAAAACGCCCATTAGACAATCGGTCGACCGTGGCGACGGTTTTCGCGAGCACGATGGGATCGTGTTCGATAACCAGAGAAATGCCTGTCCCGACCTTAATTTTCGTCGTCGCAATCGCGGCGGCTGTGCAGCTCACGAACGGATCGGACATGTGAATGTATTCCTTCGGCAACTCATCCCCGGCCGGCCAGGGACTTAATCGACTTGCCGGAATGTGCGTGTGCTCGGGAAACCAAACGGATTCGAAACCTCGTTCCTCGCATGCAACGGCGAGGTCGTCGGGACGGATCGTGTATTCCGTATTGAAACTAAAAACACCTAATTTCATCTCGAACTCCTTCTAACTTCGGGCATATTTCACGAAGTCTCGCACAATGGGAGAATCCAAAGCACGGTGATTTCTCGGCTGCATATCTAAACGGTTTCAGGCTAGAAAAGCAAAGATTTCGGAACGTATGGAAGCACAGCAAAGGCCTTGGCGGGTGGTTAACTAGATCTAGGACTTCAAGGGGTTATTGGCGTAACATTTGGCACGCAGGCGAGCGGTCAGACTCTGACAACCATGGAGATTGAGATATGGACGGAAGTTCTACGAACGGCGCAACGTGGCACAGTAAACACCCGCACCTTGGCACCGGACCTTTACCCACCAAGGTTTTCACATGTGAAAACCAATTTCAGCTCGAGCGCGAGCACATCTTTAAGAAACTGTGGCTCAATGTCGGTCGGATCGAGAAAATTCCAGAACCCGGAAACTATTTTGTTCAAGATATTGCGATGTGCCAGACGTCCATTCTCGTCGTCCGAGGAAAAGACGGAGAGATACGCGCCTTTCATAACATGTGCTCGCATCGAGGTAACAAAATCGCCTGGAACAAACACGGTAGCTGCAAGGCTTTTACGTGCAAATTTCACGGTTGGACGTACGGCTTAGACGGCGCATTACGGAGCGTCCCGGATGAGAAGAATTTTTTCGAACTAGACACTGCCAAACTTGGCATGACCCCGGTTGCATGTGACGTCTGGGAGGGCTTCATTTTCATCAATGTCGATCCTAATCCCAGCGAAGATCTCGCGAGCTTCCTAGGAGAATTTGGCACCCGCCTCAACGGCTATCCGTTTGCTGACATTTCGACCAGCAGCGCCTCTTGGACTACAGAAGTAAACGCGAACTGGAAAGTTGTTAAGGATGCGTTTTTAGAAACCTATCACGTCGCGTTTTTACATGGCCGTTCGCTGCCCGATTCGTTCACTAGTCCCTCGAACCCGCATAACCAAATTTTGGACCTGCGACTTTATCCACACCACGGCATGATTTCCTTGTACGGCAATGCGGATGTGAAGCCGAGCCCGGTTGGATCAATCGCATTTCGTCACGGTACGTCTCTCGTCCGACAAAATTTCGATCCCAACGCCATCCCGGCCGGGGTAAATCCAGGTCGACATGAAGACTGGACCTTAGATCTCAACACCGTCTTTCCGAGTTTCTTTATCGACATTTCGGAAGGTTCTTATTTCACGCACAACTTCTGGCCCGTCTCGGTTGATCGTACGGTTTGGCATTCCACGCAGTATTTTCCGAAAGCGCAAACCGCGAGCCAACGTTTCACTCAAGAATATGGCCACGTGCTGTTCCGCGACATTATTTTGGAAGACGGGAGAACCTTAGAGGAAACGCATTCGATGCTGGCCTCTGGTGCGAAAAAAGAATTTTACGTCCAAGACGAAGAAATTCTTGTCCGACACAGCCACCACGTCGTGCAACAAATGATCGAAAACGGATCCGGAACTAACGCACATGTCTGAAGCCACCTTGCCTACTCCGTTTAGTGATCTCGAAGCGTGGACGTTGTGGGCGCTAGAAACAGAAAAAGAACGCAGCGACAAACGCCAAGCAAGTTCCATGGCCGAAATTCAAGCGTTCTACAACGCGCTACTACCGCGCACAGAAGCAGCACTCGAATATCTGGAACAATTTCCGCTGGCAGATATGCCGGCCGATGCGAATTCGCTTTTGCTACTCACCCTGTCTCTTGCAGAGGTCGCGCCAGCGGTTGAACTCTTCGGCCAGCCGAGCGTAGTCGATGGCTATGACGTCACGCGCTTCCAACCGGAACGTCGCGGCTGACGATCCAATGGGGTCAGACACGAATGGCACTAAGTTAAAAAGCTTCACCGTATGTTTTCAATCGCTTAGCCCTTGTCTCACGTGAGCCGTGACGGTGTGAGAAAGCTTAACTTAGTGCCATTCGGGTCAGACACCTTTG
>JBLFWZ010000046.1:0-21195 GCA_047611905.1 Gammaproteobacteria bacterium
GCTCGCTTCAGCGGCAATCCCCGTATCCGCGGCCTGACTAATAGACCAAGACATTAGGCAAGCTAGCGCGACGGCCATCAAACCTGACTGCGTAGTTTTGTTCATAGTGAAGCTCCTCATTGGGCCCGCTCCGCCGCCTAAGCGTGCAAGTTCAGCGGGCATTAACGATTGAATTTATCAATTTATGGGATTATTTCCCACGCATTTATATTAACGTGGGAAATAATCCCACACAACATATTTCAACTATAAATAGGCCACCCATATAAAAATGGGATAATTTCCCGCAAAATGCAGGTATGCAAATGGGCGGTAAATCACCAGGAGAACCTTCGGCGACGTTGATTGTGGCGCTGCGTCAGATCCTGCGTCCGCTCGTGAAATTACTATTACGGAGTGGCATCACGCTGCCGTATTTCTCGAATTTTCTAAAAGAAATCTTTGTCGAAGTTGCCGAGCAGGAATTCAGGCTAGACGATAGGGCGCAAAGCGATAGCCGGATCAGTCTATTAACCGGAGTACATCGCAAAGACGTGCGACGTTTGCGGTCCGAACCAACAGCCGCAGTGTCTGCGCCGCACGCAGTGTCGATTGGAGCGCAAGTTATCGCGACCTGGGTTAGCGACAAGAAATACCTCGATAAAGGAGGTGCTCCGAGACGACTGCTCGTGCGCGATCAGGGCGCAGAGAAAAAATCGTTCGAAACGCTTGTCGCGAGTGTTGCTCGGCAAGATTTGCGTCCAAGAGTTGTACTAGACGAGTTGCTCCGCTTAGGCATAGTGAGTATTAGTGATGACAACTTTGTCGTTTTGGAAGTTGAGGCATTCGTGCCCGCAACGGGCTTCGACGAAAAAGCGCATTACTTTGGACAGAACGTGCGCGACCATATTGCCGCGGCCGTGCACAACCTAGGCAACTCCGAGAGCTTATTTCTCGAGCGGGCTGTTACCTACCATGCGCTAACTCCGAACGACGTAGCGAAGATCGAAAAAATCGCTAACAAAATGGCTACGGACGCTCTCAAAGAGGTTAATCGGCGGGCGCGCGAAATGAGTCGCCGAAATAAGACGTCGGAAGGTGCGAATCAAAGGATCAATTTCGGCACATATTTTTTCTCCGCTGAGGCGCCGCGCGATTCCGGTGCCATTGATGACGTGAATCGAGACACGCAAGGAAAGGACGATGTTTGAGCGGCCGCGTGAAATTCTCGCAGGCTGCATGGCGTTATTACTCGTTGCGTGCGCCCCCCAACACACTATCTCTGGAGGGGATGAAGACGGTATTGGGGGAACCGGCGTCGTTGCCAGTACCGATGGTATCGGTGGCACAGGTCTACGAGCAAGCGAAGAACCAGACGGGATTGGTGGCACGGGTCTGTGGTCGAGTCAGTTTTCATCTGGTGATATTGGGTTCTACGGAGTCGTCACGGCGCTGAATACTTTGACGGTGAATGGTCACAGCCTGAACGTGTCTGACCAAACAACCGTATCTTTAAATGGGGAGTCATCAAACCCCAGTGCATTGGAATTGGGCCAGGTCGTGTCAGTTCACGCGGGACTCGTTGATGGGGCGGCCACCGCAATAGCGATTCACGTGCATCAGGCGGTTATCGGGCCAGTCCAACGGATTGCAGATAATGGAGACTGGGTGGAGATACTCGGCCAACGAATCGCGATCGGTGAATCGACTCGATTTAATTTCGCGGGTGACTCGAAACCAAATAAATTGAAAATAAACCAAGTATTAAAGGTCAGCGGACTTCGCCATGTTGATGGGGCGATTGATGCAAGTCTGATCCAATTGGCCGCATCGCGAACACAATTTCGCATCGAAGGTTGGGCGAGAAAAAGCATCGATGGTCGGCTACAGATCGGCCAACACAAATTTTCGTATCCAACAGCGAACAATTCGACGGAGCCGAATATTCACATTCAACTTAACGGTGAAATCGGTGAGGATGGTGTCATCGTTAGTCGCGCATCAGCTGTTCCGGCGCTGGCGTTTCGCGATCAAGTAGACGTCTGGATAGTGCAAGCTTATGCGCTAGCCAGCGCAACCACTGGTGGCGTTGAGTTTAGTAGCTTGCCGGGGATCGCGACCGGACCTGTGACGAACAAAATCACATCAGCGACGGAACAGCGCGTGATTGCGACGATCCGTTTCGATGCTACAGCGAAACCGGTATTCGAACGGATCGCTCCAGCGCCGCCGACGATCGAAGGTAGTCGCTTTGTGGTGCCACATTATTCTTCTGGTGGTGTTCCCAGCAAATTCGATCTCGGCAAAGAATTCATGCATTCCCCGAATGCGCGGGAAACGATATTCGATGTGAGCAAGCCGCCTACAGCGCGGGGGCGTGCAGAGAAACTGCCACGTCCAGATGAGCAAATTGCCATACCGCGCGGCGGTAAATCGATTGGCAGGGGTGTCGATAATCCGAGAGCTCCGCACGTGCGTCCCGATGTGCGGCCGACGGTTCCGGTGCGGCCACCGCGACCGCGACCGCTTAGGCCTCGAGTCGACGTCATCCGCCCCGGTCGTACGGTGCTCGATATTCCTGCGGGCGGCGCAACGGTAACCCCCTAAAGATTAATTCGTAGTAAACCGGCATCGATAAAAATCGATTCGAACGCCCGCCGTCTGCTTGATCGGCTTCATCCATCCACATCCAAAGCGTTTGATGAGTGGATCAATACGGCGTCCGATTTGCATGCCATGTTGGCCTTGTTGCCCAAGGATTTTGACGTACCGCCTGTTCTCGTCATATTGACGAACCATGGTAGGGACCTCGGAAATAGCTGCCTTTAGTACCGCCGGGTGATATCTAAGTAAAGCAAAGCAAAGCAAAGCGATGTCGACACGGATCACGGGAACACACGACATGCTCGGTGTCCGTTTAGAAATCACGAGGCGCGAATCCAGCAGTGTTCAAGAGTGCAATCGGCTATTGTAAATCTTGCTGGATTCGGCGGCGCTATTGCCGGCATTGCGAATACACATTTAGGGTTTTCGAAAAACGAGCAAATGCTGTTGCGGCAGAACACTTATTGTCTCTTGCCAGACGAGGCCAATGGCGGCCATTTCGGCTTTTACTTGTGCTTCGCTCATTCGATGCAATGTTAGGATCGGCAGGCGCAAGTCCTCGCCTCGATACTCGACGATTACAATCTGTCCGCCCGCTTTGAGCGCTGCAACGATGCGCTGCATTACTTCGCTTGGATGGGAAAACTCATGATAAGCATCGACCAGTAATGCGACGTCTATCGACTCTTGACTAAGCCCGGGATTGGTTTGCGTGGCAAGCACCGTATCGATATTACTGACCCCTGCCGCGACCATGCGCTCGTTGAGTAGACGATTCATTTCTGGATCGATGTCGACCGCGTAAACCGTACCCTCTGTCAGCTTTTGGGCGATAGGGATTGAAAAATAGCCCGTGCCGGATCCGATATCCGCGACGACGCTGGCCTGCATCAGTGGTAAATTGTCGAGCACAAGGTCGGTGCGCTCCTCGGCTTCTCGTTGCTCGCGATTCAACCAATTCGCGCCGCGGTGACCCATGACTTGGGATATTTCTCTACCCATATAAATTTTCCCAGTGCCGCCGCGGCTGGGTTCTCGATATTCGTAGCTCGGCTCGGTGATAACGAGGGGAGGCGGTGCCGGATCGGCGCACGATGTTAATCCGACCAACAAGAGGGCCACGACCATCAGGTGCCGAGTGAACGGCAGCCGAGTCCGGTTCCCACATGCAACGGTTAGACGTGACCAGTAGCGCATTCGCCTTTGAGAATCTTTAGGGTTGGCTCATTGCGCAGTGTAACCACCGTCGACCGCTAGCATATGACCGTTGGTAAACGAGGATTGATCGGAGCAAAGCCAGACAACGGCAGCAGCGATTTCTTCGGCTTGACCAAAACGCCCTTGCGGATGCCGACGGATCAAGCGCTCGCGGACACCGCTCGTATCAGTCTCAAGTGCCGCCGACATCGGCGTTTGAATCACACCGGGGCAAACGGCATTGATCCGCATACCCTGTCGTGCGTAGTCTAATGCCGCCGATCGCGTGAGCCCGACGACCGCGTGTTTCGTTGCAGAATAAACAGCACCCGCCCGCCAACCGACTAATCCAGCGACAGACGCAGTATTGACGATTGTGCCACCGCCGTGCGGCAGCATCTCTTGGATTTCACGGCGCATACATGACCACACGCCAGTAATGTTGATGCCGATCAAGCGATCCCATTCTTCGTCCGTCGTCTCGGCAATTAAACGGTTGCCGCCGGCAACTCCTGCGTTATTGAACGCGCAATCAAGCCGCCCGAATTGGGCAATGACTTGGTCAAAACCCTGGCTAACGGATTGCCTCGATGCGACATCCATCGGAACGAATACGGCTTTGCCGTCACGCGCCACGATTTCCGCGACAACTGCCTCACCGCCCGATTCGTCGCGATCTGCGACAACAACCATTGCACCTTCGTCGGCCATTGCAATCGAGCTTGCGCGACCAATGCCGCTGGCTGCGCCCGTAATAAGGGCGACTTTATCGGTTAACAAGTTCTTCATCGGCTATGTCTCCGTTCGGCTAGCAATGTAAATTGAATTTCCAGGTCTTTCGGCTGCGTAGCGATTATCCCCTATGGTGAGCTTATTCTTATAATGGCGGTTCGACCCCGTGCCCCATTAGTAGTTAAGTAAAGGAATTTCGGATGACAACGTTTTCAATTGACGGCGATCAAGCCCTAGAAAAGGACAAAATCCCCGACGAAGAACTGGATTCTCGGGTCGCGAGTCACTTGGAGTGGCTTGAATCTGCCGGCGAGGAAGGTGACAAACTCGAATTGCCGGGCAGGAATCTAATCTATGCCGGCCTCATGCTAGCCGATTTGCGTGATGTGGTTTTATGCGACGCCTGCCTAATAAAGGCGAATCTGCGCGAAGCTAATTTATCCGGCGCAGTGCTGGATGGCGCGAATTTGGAAGGTGCGAGCATGGTTAACGTGAAGCTGTCAGGGGCGAGTCTCGTCGCGGCTAACCTCAGCAAGACAATTATTCCAGGCGCTACAATCGAAGGGGCGAATTTGGCGCGCGCGAATTTGTGCTCGAGTAACTTGTTGAGCGTGATCATCGTCGATTCGGACTTGCGCGACGCGGATCTCACTGACGCCAATTTTGCCGGCGCTAGCGTGCGCGACAGCTGTCTGGATGGTGCCAATCTCACTGACACAAAGCTGATGTTAGTCAATCTCACCGGTAGTAGCCTGAAAACCGCGTGCTTGAACCGCGCAGTGATGTTTGGTGCGATCTTGGACAATGCAGATTTAAGCGATGCCGATTTGAGTACCGCGCTTGGCCTCACAGCGCCCCAGCTGGACGCGGCATTCGGTAATGGCGGGACTCAATTACCAGCCGATCTTCGTGATTACACGATGAACGAACGATGAAATTCTAAAACGCTCAGGTCGTTTTAGACGTAGAGCGTCTCGTTCCATCGCCCCCGGCCTACTCGCCAACGGACTCCACTGGCGCTACGGCTTAGCCACCGTTTCCTTCGCCGTGGCGCGCGCAATTTCTTGAATTTGCTTACATTCTTGGCCGACTAGGTTTTCAAGTACGGCTAGTCGGTCAGGCATCTGCTCGACTGGACCGAGTAACGCCGCGTAACGCACCAATATGGCAGCTAACGCTTCCACTACCAGCAGTGGATCGTCCTTGTTGTCCTGAAGAAACTCATTTGTATGGCGAAATAGCTTTTCCACCATCGCCTGTTTTTCCTTGATTCCGTCGTCGACTGCAGATGTCGAAGGCGTTTGCTTGCTGTCATCTGTTTCTGTCATGGCTAGTTTTCAGCGACGCATGCCGCCGCCGTCCTTGTGCATGTTCATTGTTAGAGATGTGGTCTTTTTATCACACATCGAGTCTCTGTTTACCTAGCGCCGGAGGACTCATATACTCCCACCAGTTTATCCTGCTAGATAAGGCAGGGTGGGAAACGCGAAAATAGGACGGCGCAAGTAGTCGCGGTCCTAGTCATTGTAATCGTTCGACAAACTTTCTGAGCTCAACCGGCAAGCGGCTAAGTTCAGCGGAGAGTATGGATATGGCTGGAGATCTTTCACTTACTAAAATCGTCAACCAAAAAGGTATCAGCGTTACTGAGGCGACCAAGCGCATCGCGGATCTCGGGTGGGCGCCAAGCTACTTTGAAGAAATACTCAAATACCCCACTGATTACAAGGTTGAAAAAGCACCCAAAGATCCGATGAAGCAAGTGCTGAGGTCCTATTTCCCAATGCAAGAGGAAAAGGACAATCGCGTCTACGGCGCGCTTGACGCAGCGCTACGCGGCGACATGTTCCGTAATGTCGAGCCTAGATGGATCGAATGGCAAAAGCTCTTTCTAGCAATTATTCCATTCCCAGAGATTTCCGCTGCGCGCTCGATGGCGATTCAGGCGCAAATTGCACCGGGTGAAGATCTTCGAACCGGATTCACAATGCAGATGATCGACGAATTTAGGCATTCGACGATCCAGATGAACCTGAAGAAATGGTACATGGAAAACTACGTCGACCCGGCCGGGTTTGATATCACGGAAGCGGCATTCGGCAAGTGTTACGCGACCACGATTGGACGTCAGTTTGGCGAAGGGTTCATCACGGGTGACGCAGTCACCTCGACAAATGTTTACCTGCAGGTGGTTGCTGAAACGGCGTTTACGAACACCTTATTCGTCGCGATGCCATCGGAAGCCGCGCGTAATGGTGATTACGCATTACCAACAATTTTCTTATCTGTGCAATCCGACGAGTCACGCCACATTGGTAACGGTCACTCGTTTTTGATGTCGATCGTTAAAGAGCCGGAAAATCTGGACCTACTCGAGCGCGACCTGCGTTACGCCTTTTGGCAGAACCACGCGATCGTCGATGCTGCCATCGGCACAATCATCGAATATGGCACCAAAGACCGCGACAAGAATAAGGAATCGTACGCCGAGCTCTGGCATCGTTGGGTATTCGACGACTATTACCGGACTTACCTACTGCCGCTAGAAAAATACGGCGTTAAGATTCATCACGAAGACGTCGAGGCTGCATGGGATCGGATCGTAAAAAGTAATTACGTACACAAGGTGGCGCAGTTCTTTTCTTTCGGTTGGCCGGTGGCTTTCTGGCGTATCGACGGCATGGTCGATGAAGATTTCGAATGGTTCGAGTCGAAGTACCCTGGTTGGTACAGCGAGTTCGGAACGTATTGGGAGAATTACGGTAAGGCGAGTCTGCCAAATCAGCCACCGCTGATGTATTTGGATTCAGGCTATGTCTACCCGCATCGTTGCTGGAGCTGCAACGTTCCTGCACTGATCCGAGACGAGTTCTGCGTCGATGAAGTGGACGGCGAGCTCTATACCTATTGTTCGGAACTATGTCGTTGGACGCACGTGGTTGCATTTGCGCCGGAATACAACGGTCGGCCAACACCAGCCATGGGCCGTTTCAGCGGACGACGGCAGTGGGAAGAGTGTTACCACGGCTGGGATCTTGCGGATGTTGTTAAAGATCTGGGTTTCGTCCGGTCGGATGGTCACACCGTTATCCAGCAGCCACATTTGCACATGGATAGCAGCAAAATGTGGACGTTGGACCACTTTAAAGGCCTGGAAGTGCGTAGCCCGCTGTTGGACTTACGGGCGATGTCACAACCTGATCGCGACAAACATATCGCGGAATATCAGGCAGGTTTCACCTGCAAGCCGCTTTAAAGGACATCCAAAATACGGACTAAGCGATCGGTACCCACGGGTACCGTTCTGCTCTGATTGGACAGCTCCTACGCGGGCTTGTACTGGCAGCGTCGACCGAATACGAGCAATATTTTAAGAATATGACACACACTGTACGCCTCGAACCGATCGGTGTAGACATGGAAGTCGAAGAGGAAGAAACCGTCCTCCAAGCCGCATTTCGGCAAGGGATAACGTTGATGCATGGCTGTAAAGAAGGCCAATGCTCAGCGTGCAAATCCGTCCTACTAGAAGGCGACGCGGAACACGAAGATTTTTCCACGTTCGCACTGTCCGAGCCCGAGCAAGCCGAGGGCAAAGTACTGCTGTGCCGATTATTTGCCTATAGCGATCTCGAAATTGAGCTGCTCAATTATGACGAGGAGTTGCTCTCGAACTGGATCCCTGCGAAAAAGTTTACGGGTTCGATCTGCGCAATTGAGCCGCTGACGCACGACATACGAAGATTTGATGTTCAGCTCGACTCGCCAATGGAGTTTCGTGCCGGTCAGTATGCGGATATCACACTGCCAGGCACCGGCGTGACGCGCTCGTACTCGATGGCGAATTCACCGAGTGAGCAAAACACAATGTCCTTCATTATTAAGATTTACCCTGACGGCGCGTTCTCGGAGTTATTGGCCAACAGCGCAAAAATTGGCGATGCGATCGAAATTGAAGGTCCGTTTGGCACCAGTTTCCGAAACGCCAAGCATGAAGGGCCGACGTTGCTCGTCGGCGGCGGGTCGGGCATGGCACCGCTGTGGTCGATTTTGAACGATATCGCCGAGAACGATGCGGCTAAGCCAGTGCGGTTTTTCTACGGCGCCCGTACCGAGCAAGATCTGTTTTACCTCGATGAAATTGCGGCCATTGGGGAGAAGCTTGGCGACTTTGAATTCATCCCGGCGCTCTCGGACCAACAAGGCAACGACGGTTGGAGTGGCGCGACGGGCTTCGTGCATGACAATGTTGCGAGTACTTATGCGGGAACTGGACGAAACATTACCCTGGATGCTTACGCGTGCGGGCCGCCGCCGATGGTCGATGCCGTACTGGGCGTCTTCCAGCAAATCGGAGTCGACGCAGATAATATTCATTTAGATAAATTTACCCCGGCGACGAGTAAGTAACCGGTAACAAATCGCAGGCGCCGAAAAATTTGAGGTGCCAGGGAACTAAGGTGGGGAAGCCATGACAGAGAAAGCCTATTCCGGCGCTGCCGGGAGTTCGACCTTCGCGGGATCTGATAGCCGTAAGTACAATTATTTTGAACCGGCCGGGCGTCGCGCGACGCTTTACGAAGACGTCACCGTGGACGTACAACCCGACCCGTCGCGCCATCTGTTGCAAGGCTGGATTATGTCATTTGCCGATGGTCAGCCGACCTACGGCGAATACACCACCGTTATAAAATGTGCGGATTGGCACGTTTTCCGAGCCCCTGATCAAGAATGGTCGCGAACGCATTACCAACGTCAAAGCCACATAGAAAACACGATTAAGATGGTCGTGGACAATGCGCGCAGCGACGGCGCCCCAGGGCGTTTCTCGAAGACATGGGTAAATGTTCTCCAAGATCATTTTGGGGCAATCAAACATGCGGAATTCGGTCTCGGTGCGGCGCTCATGAAAGCGCAGCGCGACGGCGTTACGCAGATGGTGAACAACACTATATTGACGAATGCGTCGTATAAGCTGCGCTTATCGCAAGACATTACTCTGTACCTTGGCGACATTGGCTTAGACATTACGGTTGATGGGGACGCCGGTAAGAAAACCTGGATGGAAGACGCGAACTGGCAGGGAACGCGCAAGGCTGTCGAAGCGATCCTAGCGGCCAGCGATCACATGGAAATATATTTCGCCGTGAACGTCATTTTTGAGGCTCTAGTCGGCGAAGTATTTCGTAGCGGTTTCATCATGCGCGCGGCTCCAAATTTCAATGATTTTGTAACGCCGGCGGTGGTATCTGCAGCGAGCGAAGACTATCGACGTAATCTCGCCAACACCTTGACCTTGCTATCGATGGTAAACGGCGATGCAGAGAGTGGTGCGGCGAACAAAAGAATTATGACCGGCTGGCTAGCCAAATATTTGCCACTGTGCATTGATGCGACAACGCAACTGAAACCCGTGTGGACGGCAGCTGGAAGCAACGGGGCAGATTTCGACTCGGCGCTTGCAGAAGCGAAAGGAAAATTCAGCGAGATTCTGGCGGAAATAGATGTAAGTTTGCCGGAGGGGACAGCGCTATGACTACACAAACATTTAAAGATCTAAACCGCGAAGACACCATCTCGCACCGCTGCGGCGTGACGATGAATGACAGCGCCGACGCGCGAGTCATCGCGGAAGTGATGGAAGAAAAACCGGGAATTGAAATACTTCGTTATCCGGCGATGATCCGCCTCGATACCGAAGGAAAAATGATTTTCGACATGGAAGAAATCAGTGAGGCGATCGGTCGCGAATTTACCGCCTACGATTTCGAGGTCGTCATGTCCACCCACTACGGGCGGATGGTAATGATTGATGAAAACAAAGTCATCGTTTTTGGTGACCAAGATGAAGCACTGCAATACGAAGAGTAGGCGGTAGACACTTAGACGTTAGAAGTCGTCCGGAACCACCGATACGCGAGGCATCGATGCCGCTATGCATCGACTCTCGCGGACGCGGTGTACGCAGAAGAACAACCGCATACAACGCTGAGAACCATCCGTTTGCGACCGTCGACTTAGCGGCCGTTATGCGTTTCGGATGACGTCTAACCTGCCGTGAGATCAGGCTAACGCCAAACGACCCGGTTGGGACGCCGAATCGAGCAGCATTTTTCACCGCGCGATTCTGAGCGAACCCCGTTGACTTTGCATTTGTCTGAGCATTCTCGTGCGAACTTATTTAGAATTTTAATTTAATGCAGATGAAGCTCGCGTGAGCGAGTGACAGGGGAAGTATGGTATGGCGAAAATGATGATTTTCGGCAAAGAAGCGCGTGTGGCATTGGGCCGCGGCGCAAACCTCTTAACGAAAGCCGTGCAGTCCACCTTAGGGCCGAAAGGGGGCAACGCGATTATCGATGTCCCAATAGGCACTCCAATTGTTTCGCGCGATGGCGTGAGCATCGCAGCAGAGATCGAACTTCCCGATCGTTTCGAAAACATGGGCGCACAGGTCGTACGCGAAGTTTCCAAGCGGACCAATGAAATTGCCGGAGACGGCACGACCACGGCAACGGTGCTCGCCAATGCGATGATCCAGGAAGGGTTTAAATCTCTTGAGGAAAACGTTGCCGCGATCGACTTGGTCGACGGGATGGCTGAGGCTGTGGCGGTGGTGATGGAAAACTTAAAGAAATCGGCTACGCCGTGCAGCGAAATCGACGGCGCCGCGACTGCCGTCGCAATTATCGCAGCCAACGATGAACACACCGGTCGACTCGTCGCCGAAGCACTCGAAAAGGTAGGACCGACAGGAATAGTGACTGCAGACATTGGCCTAACTGTTACGTCCACGGTGGACGTCGTAGAAGGGGCGTCCTATGAACGTGGCTACGTGTCGCACCATATGGTGAATGACGTCGAGTCGATGCAGATACGATTGGAAGACGCGGTCGTCTTGCTTACGGACCACGGCATCATGAACGTCAGGGATGTTGGCGTACTGCGGGCCTTAGCCATTGAGGCACAAAAGCCGATGCTGGTTATTGCCGATGATTATTCTGCCGAGGCCGTCGCCGCAATGCTAGCGAAAGACGAGGGACCCGCAATTGTCGCCGTTCATGCCCCTGAGTACGGAAAATGGCGTCAGGCGATGATGGAAGACATTGCCATCACCACCGGCGGACGTATGTTTGCAAAAGCCTTGGGGATGGAATTTCACGACGCGACACTGAGCGATTTGGGAACGGCGAAACAAATTAAGATTTCGGCCGATTCGACCGTACTTTCTGGTGGCGGTGGGGACACGCAAAGTATTAAAGGGCGGGTCGATCAAATACACCGTCAACTCGAACTCAATGAGGTTCCGATAGAAGAAGACAAGTTTAATATGCGACTCGCAAAGATGTCCGGCGGCGTCGCTGTTATTCACGCTGGCGGCTCTACTCCAGTCGAACAAAAACGAAGAGTTCAATTGATTGAGGACTCTCTAAACGCAACGCGCGCGGCAATCGAAGAAGGCGTTGTGCCGGGTGGTGGCTGCGCGCTAATCAGTTCGATTCCGGACGTTGATAAACTCATCAACAAACTCTCTGGCGGTCGTCAAGAAGGCGCCCTGGTGGTTAAGCGATGTTTAACGAAACCGCTGGCGTGTATTGCCCAAAATAGCGGCGTCGATCCGCAACCCGTGATCGACAAGGTTATTGCGACCGAGGAAGGTATTGGTTACAACGCGCGTACGGGTGGCTTCGTCAACATGCTTGAAGCGCGCATAATGGACCCGGTGAAGGTCACATATACGGCGATAGAAAACGCGCTGTCGGTTGCCACGTTAATACTGACTGCCGAATCGCTTATCGCCGATATTCCGGATGACGTCGATCCGACTGCCGGGCCGGCTCGTGGTGGCGGCGCGGAACTGTACGGAATGGAGTAGGCGGCAATGGCTTTTATTTCGCAGCGGAGTTCGGTTTGACGAACTCGTTCGAACAGCGCTTAGTAAGTTCTCGTCGCATCCGTGCGACACCCGGCCTATTTTGCAAAGCCCGAATAACGGATAGCCGTGATGTTCGAATGGATTAAAACATCTCTCTCGCGTCGTGCGCTTTTCGGAAGCGCATTGGTCGCCGGTACTAGCCCGTCCCTCTTAGCCAGCGAGGCGCACCACGGCAAGATGGGCACGATGGGTAACGTTGATAACGAGCGCAACGGATTCGATCCGTATGCGATGCTCACAGATTGGGATCCAGGCGTCTTATCTGCTGGACCGGACGGGCGCCCGATTCGGACGTTTAAAATATCGGCGCTTGATCGCGACATTGAAATTGCGCCCAATTTAATTTTTCCAGCCTGGACATACAACGGCCGCGTGCCGGGTCCGACCTTGAGGGTGACCGAGGGCGACATCGTTCGGGTCGAGTTCACAAACTACGGTACGCATCCGCACAATATTCATTTCCATGGTATCCATGCAGCACGCATGGACGGGCTTAGTGAAATTGCGCCAGGCGAAAGTTTTATCTACGAGTTCGAAGCCAAGCCATTCGGTTGTCATCTTTATCATTGTCATTCAATGCCCTTGCAGCGCCATGTGCATAAAGGCTTATACGGCGCATTCATTGTCGACCCAGACCCGGCGCGACACCCCGAATTCGAGAGCGTTGCCCGTTCGCGATTGTTGGGATCTGCGGATAACGTTAAATGGCAAGAATTACTGATGGTAATGAACGGCTTCGATGTGAATTTTGATCATGAAAATGAAGTCTATGCGGTCAACTCAATCGCGCACGCATTTGCGAAGCGGCCGATCAAAATTGACCGTCACCGTCCAGTCCGCGTCTACTTGGTTAACATTACAGAATTTGATCTAATCAACTCGTTTCATTTGCATGCAAATTTCTTCCAATACTACGATCATGGCACAACCCTAACGCCCACCTCCCACACTATCGACACCGTGATGCAGTGCCAAGGACAGCGCGGAATATTGGAATTTTCGTTTGCGGATCATGAGCCGGGAATGTACATGTTCCATGCACATCAAACGGAGTTTGCAGAACAAGGTTGGTCGGGTTTTTTCGAAGTGGTATAGCTCGCATTGAAAAATGCAGTACGCAGCGACCAGCCAGCAGCGGGCGATGAATGAAGATGTTAGACAGGAATCTAGGCGGGCATATTTGAAATGGGGTCCAGCAAACTACTAGCGTTAGGGCTACTGTGCGCGCTTGCGATAGCGTTAATTTTGTCGACCCCCCGGTTTTTTAACGCGATCTTTTCAACGCCTTCAAACTTTCCGACGGCCGCCGACGTCACGGTGGAAAGCGTTAAAGTCACCGACGGTGGGTTCGTTGCGAAACTTCGTGGGCAGAGCCGCGAACCCGCGTTTATTGCGCAGGTCATGGTCGATGGCGGCTATTGGATGTTTAGCCAGCAACCGGCCGGTCCGATTGTGCAAGCAAAATCTGCACAAATAACTATCGAGTTTCCTTGGGTGGAAACGGAAACTCATCATTTGAAATTCATAAGTTCGCGCGGCGAGACGTTCGAGTATACGGTCGACGTTGCACTGCCCACACCACGCCTAAGCCGCTCTGTGTTAGTGGAATATACCGTGCTGGGATTATGTGTTGGATTGCTCCCGATTTCACTTGGGATGTTGTTTTTTCCGTCGCTAAAAACGCTTGGCGCGGGCGGCCGCGAATTCCTAACCGGCCTCACAATTGGCCTGCTGAGCTATCTATTAATCGATATGGTAGTGGAGGGGCTGGAATTATCAGCTCAAGCAAGCCCAATATTCGGCGGCCCGCTGCTTGTTATTATTCCTATGGTGCTCACTGCGGCCGTGCTGCTTGCGCTGAACCAAGGATCTGAACAGCGCAATAGCAGCGTGCGGATTGCCGCCTTAATTGCGCTCGGCATTGGCCTACATAACTTCGGCGAGGGATTGGCTATTGGCGGTTCGATTGCGGCTAACAAAATATCCTTGGGTGCGTATCTTGTCATCGGATTCGCATTACACAATATCAGTGAAGGTTTCGGACTTGTCTCACCATTAACAAAGGATAAAATTGGTCTTGGATTCTTAGTTGGTCTAGCGTTGGTCGCCGGCCTACCAATAATTCCGGGTATCTGGTTAGGGGTGTTTTCATTTTCGCCGCACTGGGCAGCGGCGTATTTCGGGATCGGTGCTGGAGCCATCGCTCAGGTCATAGTGGAAATTGATCGATTTGCGGCTGCGCGCGCCCAGCTGGACCGCCCAAAACCGCGCTTTAACGCCGCATCTGTGGCAGGATATTGTGCCGGCGCGGGGATCATGTACGCGACGGCGTTATTAATTGCGGTTTAACAATTCGGCTCCATCCCAACTATGACCGAAGTTGAGAACAAAAAATCCTAGGAGTCTGTCGGGTTTAGGCGTTCGTCATGAGAGAAAGTCCGGTTTGAGCTATTTTTAGCGTACTTTTGAGGTGGATAGACATTCTATTTATCGAGAAAGTGCGCTAAAAATGACCAAGTCTGGCTTTTCCTCACGACTGCACAGCGATGATTGCTCCTGCAAACCTTTTGCATTCCCGTCATTCATGGCGGTCAGATGCAGGCGGTAGGGCAACGCAGGAGCAGTTGCCGAATAGAACGCTCTAAGTTTGACAGGCTCGTAGCTAAGGAATGACAAATGAGTACAAATAAATTCGACTTAAACGATAGTTCAGTGATCGTGATCATTGGTTCTGGTGCAGGTGGCGGAACGCTAGGCAACGAGCTTGCGCAGAAAGGTCATAAAGTCGTTTGCTTGGAAGCAGGCGCACGTCTTGATTACACCAAGGACTTCGCCAACGAAGAATGGCCGATGTTCGACAAAATATCCTGGTTGGATAAGCGCACGTCGTCAGGAGATTGGCGAGTGGCGAAGGATTTCCCTGGCTTGCCTGCCTGGATTTGTAAGACCGTTGGTGGCACAACGGTCCACTGGGCTGGTGCTAGTTTACGTATCCAGGATCATGAATTTCGGGCGTTGTCGCACTACGGGAAAATCGATGGCGCGAACCTTCTAGATTGGCCGCTTACATTAGAAGAACTGGAACCGTACTACGCCAAAGCTGAAGACAAAATGGGCGTGACTCGTACGAACGGCATTCCAGGGTTGCCAGGGAATAACAATTTTAAAGTCATGGAAGCGGGCGCGAAAAAACTCGGTTACAAGCACGTTCACTCAGGTCGAATGGCGATTAATTCTGAGCCGCGCGACGGCCGCACGTCGTGCCGGCAATTAGGTTTTTGTTTTCAAGGGTGCCGGATGGGCGCGAAATGGTCGACCTTGTATACCGAAATTCCCAAAGCTGAGAAAACCGGCAATTACGAGATCCGCCCACTGGCTCACGTCTTGAACGTGGAACATGATTCCGCCGGAAAGGTGACTGGGGTCGTGTATGCCGACAAAGATGGCAATCATCACCGTCAGCTCGCGAAAATCGTTTGTGTCGCCGGTAACTCGATCGAAAGCCCGCGCATTTTACTTAATTCTGCGTCGAGTCTTTTTCCCCATGGGCTAGCGAATTCGTCCGGCCAAGTCGGTAAAAACTACATGCGGCATTTGACCGGTTCGATCTACAGCATCTTCGATAAACCCGTGCACATGTATCGAGGAACGACCATGGCCGGGATTATTTCTGACGAATCCGGTCACGATGCGAAGCGCGGTTTTGCCGGGGGCTACGAATTGGAAACCGTGTCGCTCGGCATCCCGTTTCTGGCGGCGTTTTTACTACCTGGTGCTTGGGGCCGAGAATTCACCGAGTTTATGGACGCCTATGAACGGCTCGCCGGAATGTGGATTGTTGGTGAAGACATGCCCCAAGAAACCAACGCAGTGACACTGCACGAAACTGAAAAAGACCATTACGGTATGCCGGTCCCGAACGTGCACTACGATGACCATGCAAACGATCTTGCCATGCGTCGGCACGCGTTCGATGTGGGCTCTAGAGTGCACCAAGCCGTCGGTGCGACAAAAGTCATGGAGACGCCTCCTTACCCGTCGACCCATAACCTCGGCACCAATCGCATGAGTGCGTTGCCGAAAGACGGAGTGGTTAATAAATGGGGCCAAAGTCACGACATTAATAATTTGTTTGTCTCCGACGGTAGCCAATTTACGACCAGCGCCAGCGAAAACCCAACCTTAACCATCGTTAGCTTAGCGATTCGACAAGCGGACTATATCGATGAACAGCTCGCTAAGAATAATATTTAACAGCAACGGCGGATCGAACTAAGCTCGACTGGGCGTTCGTACGTTACGGCTTGAGTCGACGACGCGGGGATTGAGACTGCGAATGCCGCGTCGAAGGGCAGGCGTAACATCCGCGAACCATTAAGCCGTTTGATTCGAGGGCGCCTCGAGTCTCATTACCTCTCGCAGGCGTTGGCGGGATTCGGATCCGGCCAACGCTCCATCGGTGCGTGATCGATGGACGAGCTGCCGTAGCCGCAGCACAATCCCACATCATTGGTACCATGAGCTGGATCGTTCGCGTAGGGCTAATACTGAACTCGACGTGTGAATCCACCATCGACAACAAAGTTAGAGCCCGTGATAAAACTCGCCGCGGGACTCGCGACAAACGTCACGGCGTTGGCGACTTCTGCCGGTGAGCCCATGCGCCCGAGGGGGTTATTGGCGAGTGCCATCTTGTAAATTTCGGGCTGCTCGCGTTTTCTGTCGCCCCACACACCGTCGTCGAAATAAATAGTCCCCGGAGACACTGTATTGACCCGGATCTGCTTCGGCGCGAGCGCCGTGGCCAAATTTGACATGTAATTAATAACGGCGGCCTTAACCGCGTTGTAAGGTCTGGGTCCGCCAAACGCTTCAAGCGCTGCAGTAGAAGATACGGCAACGATTGCCGCGGCCTCCGACTTTTCGAGATGCGGCAACGCGGCTTCGACGGTACGCACAGTACCCAGCATGTCGATCTCCATGGCGGTGCGCCAACTGGCTTCATCTGGGGCGCCACTCAAAGCGCTAACGTTGGCGACCGCTATATCCAGACCGCCAAAGTTCTCAGCAGTGGCGTTAATCCACGCTGCGAGCCCTTGGGTATCGGCGACGTCTGCGACCGAACCCGTAACTTGTGTGCCCTTCGGTGCTAATGCCTGCATCTCGCTCACTGCGCTGGTAACTTCTTCGCCGTTGCGAGCGCATATCGAAACTGAACAGCCTTCTCTAACGAGACATTCCGCAATTGCGCGTCCGATGCCCCGTGTCCCACCCGTGATGATGGCGCGTTTGCCGCTTAATCCTAAATCCACAGTAATACTCTCCCGTTAGTTTGTTTCGAATAGCGCGATGGTTGATGTTACTACGACTTGGTCGGCTAAATTAGTTCGGCCGTTTTAGGGTGCTGATAAATTCAGCACCTTCCGATGCGTCGAGATCAGTGTACGACGCGGACGTGCGGTCGATGATATCGCCGTAGCGCGATTTGATTTGTGTGGCTAACTCCGCTGGCCCACCGCAGACTGCAAATTTGTCCAGCACATCGTCGCCAATTACGTCACCCATTGCTTCCCAACGGCCTTGTTTTGACATGGCGTTTAGTTCGGCTTGGATTTCTCCTGCGCCAATGGATTCCAATACAGGTTTATAGGCAGGCGTGGACCCGTAGAACGCGACTTGTTCACGCATTTTCTTCGCCGCCGTCGCGAGCTCGTGTTCATCCCTTCCTTTGATCGAAAAGACCGGATACGAAATCTCGAAATCCGACCGCTTTTTGCCAGATTTGGCAAAGCCCCGCTGAAGCGCAGGTAAGGTGACGTTGCGAAGATAAGCTTCAGTTGTGAAGCCATGGACGAGTAGGCCATCTGCGACTTCACCTGCCACTTCTGTCATGTGCGGGCCAACGGCGGCGAGATAAATTTTAGGTCGTCCGTAATGCGTGTTCGTCGGTGCGAAAAACGGCGTCATCAACGTATGGGTATAGAACTTGCCGATAAATTCCAGCGGTTTATCGTCGTACCAAGTGTCCCAAATTGCGTGCATTGCAAGAATGAATTCACGCATTCGCGCCGCTGGTGCCGACCACGGCATCGAAAACCGTTTCACGATGTGGGGGCGTATTTGCGATCCCAATCCTAAAATCAATCGCCCTTTGGATGCGGCGTTAAGGTCGTGCCCGACGTTTGCTAACGTCATTGGCGAGCGCGCAAATGCGACCGCTATGCCCGTGATGAGATCCACCTTGGAGGTGGTCTGCGATGCGACGAGCAGCGGCAGAAAAGGATCGTGAGCAGTCTCGATCGACTTCAATCCGGCATAGCCGAGTTCTTCTAGTGTACGGGCCTCGGGGCCGACCCGATCCAATTCCCAGGTAATTCCTGAATCTACTTTCATTGCTGTAACTCCGAAGTGGGCCCCAATTCTCGACGTCGATCAAAGGCGATGTCAAGAACTGTCCGGATCTCAGGAAGCGGTGTCGCTAAACTGGTTGCAGTATCCAACTATAGCCTCGGCAAAGACCGGTTACGCTCAGCATGACGAGGGTGCCGTGTGTAAGTTCCCAATGAATTTCGTGCTACTTGGCTATGGAGTACCGCTGCCGCCGTTTGGTAGGACCTTGGGCCTCGGAGCGAATCGAGTTGTTCCGAAATACTCGGAGACGATATCGGTCTGTGTCCAGGCAAAAACTCGATAACGTCGCGAAGAGCCTGTGCCATTGAAGCGGCTAATTTCGTTAGAAAGATCCAGCATATTGAGCGAGTACGAGAAGTGTATTGTCGGCGCCGAGGCCCCAACACCATCGACAATCACGAATAAGTTATCGGACATCGGATGTGGCGCATTAATCTATCAAAGATACTAGAATGGTGCTCCTGACGTCGATCATGGTGCCGTGTGATGTCAACGCAGCAAGTTTGTGGCCGAAGTAGGGGAAGTTCATTTATGATTAAAACCCATAGCACCTCGGCCGGTCATCGGCGTTCAAAAACGAACGACGTTTGGCCGCGCCAGCAAATTCTTGATCTGGTGGATAGTGACGGCAGCAGCGTCGATCCGGCGATTTACAGCGATTCAGAAATTTACGAGCTCGAGTTGGAACGAATTTTCGGGCGAGCATGGCTGATGATCGCTCACGAAACACAAATTCCCAATGCGGGTGATTTCATTACGACGACTATGGGTGAAGATCCCATCATCGTGACTCGTCAAAAAGACCGTTCAGTCATTGCGTATTTGAACCAGTGCCGTCATCGCGGAATGCGGCTTTGCAAGGCCGACTTTGGCAATGTCAAAGCATTCAGTTGCCCCTATCACGGTTGGACTTACGATGCCGCCGGCATGTTAGTGAATGTCCCTATGGAAAGTGACGCGTATCGAGGTGAAATTGATCGGAACGCATGGGGACTAAACAAGGTTACAAAGATTGAGCACTATAAGGGTTTGATCTTCGGCACTTGGGACGCAACAGCACCGTCGCTTAGCGATTACCTAGGTGATGCGAAGTGGTATCTCGATGCCTTGTTGGATCGGTGTGAACAAGGCACAGAAGTCATCGGCGGAATGCATAAGTGGGTGATCGGTTGTAATTGGAAGTTTGCTGCCGAACAGTTTTGCAGCGACATGTACCACGTACCTATATCGCACGTCTCACCTGTGATGGCCCAGATGCCAGAAGGGGCATCGGCCGCGGATATCGCCATGCCGACTCAAGGCTTACAGTTTCGCGCAGCGCACGGTGGTCACGGTTGTGGTTTCTTTACGGACGCACAAGCAGGTCCGCAATTGCTATCTTCCGTGGTGGGCGAGCAAGCTGCGAACTACCATTTAGTCACGGCGCGCGACAAGGTACGTGCGCGACTTGGGTCTACTCGCGCAGAAAAAATCTTCTCAATGCATACGACAATTTTTCCGACCCTGTCCTATCTTGCTGGCATACAAACCTTGCGGACTTGGCATCCACGGGGGCCAAATGAAGTAGAAGTCCATGCGCTCACAGTTGTCGATCGAGACATGCCGGACGAGATTAAAGAGGCTTATCGTCTAGGTGTGTCGCGAACATTTAGTCCCGGCGGAATTTACGAGCAGGACGACGGCGAAAACTGGACCGAAATTCAACGGATCTTGCGTGGCCGAGTGGCGCGTGAGGGCCGATTTCACGTCGGCATGGGGAAAGGTCACGCGGGAACGGACAAGGATTTTCCAGGCACCACGAACTACGTGTTCGGCGAAGAGGCAGCGCGTGGATTCTATTTACATTGGGCACGGATGATTGCGGCAGATAGCTGGAGCGACATGTATGCATTATCCGACAGTGATGATGAAGACGTGGGCTGCTAATGAACAACGGTTCCGCACAAATCTTATTGCAATACGCGGTAGAACAATTTTTCTATTTTGAGGCAGGGCTACTCGATGAGCGACGCTTTGATGAGTGGTTAGATTTATTCGACGACGACGTGCGTTATTGGATGCCAACGCGCTTCAATCGATTGCGCAAGGACATGGCACAGGAATTTTCAACAGATACCGACGTTGCCTTGTTCGATGAAGACAAGCGCTCGCTTGAAGTAAGGGTCAAACGACTCAAGACCGGCCGCGCATGGGCCGAAGAGCCGTCCTCTCGCACACGTCACATGATTAACAACGTCAGGATTTTCGATACTGACAGTTCGGGTGACTTGGACGTGCGATGTAATTTTTATTTATATCGCTCAAGGGGCGAACGCCAGGTCGATCACTTTGTCGGT
>JBLFWZ010000047.1:0-21158 GCA_047611905.1 Gammaproteobacteria bacterium
ACATCAGAAACACCACACCCGCTGTCGATAACCGTGATCTCAACGTCTCCATCCCCGCGCAGACCTGTTTTCAGGACGATCATATTCCCAGCAGCACAATCAATTGATCGCATCGCTTCCATACCATTACGTAGTAAATTCAACGCGACCTGTTGAATCTGAACGGCATCAACATTAACCAGTGGCAATCCGGCGCCCAATTCCAACCTTATGTCCACATCGCGGATCCTGGTCTCGGCTTCAGCAAGCTTCGCGATCTCCTCTATCAACTCGTTGACTTCCGAAATCTCGCGGGAACTTTCGCCGCGTCTAGCCATGGTTTGCATACGTTCGATAATGTCGCCCGCGCGGTGCGCATGTTGGCTAAGCTTATCGAAAATATCCGGTAATCTATCGAACTTGGCGGCGTCTAAGAGACGCTTTCCGGCTTGCGAAAACAATGATATTGCCGTCAAAGGTTGGTTAATCTCGTGGGCGATTCCAGCCGCCATTTCACCCAGCATATTCAGGCGATCGACGTGCGCTAATTGCTCGACATGTTCTCGTTCAGCTCGCTCGGCTTCATGCTGCATCGACATATCGCGAATCAAGCCGACAAATTTTCGGCGCGGATGATAGTTGACCTCGCTAACTGAGAGGTGAATTGGGAAAATCGTTCCATCTTTGCGCTGCGCGCGAACTTCGCGACCTATGCCGATAATCTTCGCCTCGTTAGTCTGTAAATATCGCTCGAGATACCGGTCGTGCTCTGAATGGTAAGGTTCGGGCATGAGTACACGAATATTTTTGCCCCTGATTTCCTCAAGCGAATAAGCAAACATACTTTGAGCCGCGCGATTGAATGTCTCTATGCTACCGTCAACATCGATGGTAATGACGGCTTCAGCAGCCGTCTCGACGACGGCGTCAGCAAAGGCAACCGCGTCGGCAAGCGCCTCCTCCATGGTTTTACGCTCGGTAATATCACTAATTATCCCTTCAAGAAATACCCCTTTGTCACTGCCATTGGCGCGTGAGCTAAGTTGCCCTCGTTCCCACACCCACCGGTGTTCGTGAGCTTTAGTTAATATCCGATATTCGTATTCAAAAGGCTTGTTAGACAAAATTGCCTCTTGGGTACTATGCCAAATCCGATCGCGATCATCAGCATGGACCAGCGACCCCCATAAGACATGCTGCTTCTCGAAATCCTGACGTGAATATCCAGAAAGATCCGAACACCCTTCGCTCACAAACTGCATCGGCCAATCGCGGTGATTTTCACATCGGTAAGCCATACCGGGCAAGTTTTGGACGAGCGATAGTATCGATTTTTGGGTCGCTTCATCAGCTTCGGATGGATGTTCAGCCATCGCGACGAGTGGCGACCAAAATATCCAATCGAAATAGTTCTTTGCCCGACTTTCTCAACTCGGCAACGCTGTCGTTCATCAATAGTCGAATTCCTTAAATATTTTTCAGTCCGGATTCCACCACTTCTCGAGCTAAGCAGCCTTTGATTCGAGATGAGTTTACTAGCTCGCGCAAGGTCACGACAGGGAACAACGAGGTCAACTCGCCTATTGAAACGAGGGTTTTACTTTTTGCTATTTCCTCTGGGGTTCTACTATCACCTATTCCGGTCCTACGTACATCCCCTTATCGCCTACGCACATCCTCGAATTTCTGATCAAGATCAACTTTTGTATAAATAGCAGCAAGGAATAGCAATTAATGGGAGTTATCACATGCACTCAAACATCATCGACTTTCCAGCGGTAACACAATCCTGCGGTGATTGTGATTGGGCAGATTGTTGTGTAAGTCGTGGACTAAGCCACGACCGCAATAAAGATTCTGAGTCCAGCCGAACGATCGCATATCGCCGCAATCAGCATTTATTCTTGCAAGGCGACGTGCTCAATAGTCTGTATTTCATACGATCCGGATCAGCGAAGTCGATCGTCAGCACCAGAGCTGGAAACGAGCGAATCGTCGGTTTTCATTTTCCCGGCGATCTAATAGGCTTTGATGGCATCACAATCGGACGCCATCAAAGCACAACAATTGCTCTCGATACGTCGGGAGTATGCCGCGTTCCCCTAAGTAAACTGAAAAGCGAGTCGGTCCTTAACATGGAACTATGGGATGAAGTCCTGCGCTCTGTCGCGAACGACGTCGCGGAAAAACAAAACTATGGCTTATTGCTTGGGCAAAAATCGGTGCACGCACGCTTCGCGTCGTTTCTCTGTTACCTATCTAGCAAGTACGCGAGTCGCGGATGTTCAGGTGCCGAGTTCAATTTAAGCATGTCGCGCCAAGATATCGCGAATTACCTCTCGATGGCGGTTGAAACACTAAGTCGCCTGATTGGGGACTTCCAAAATAAGGGCTTAGTCGAAGTAGAGAGACGCTACGTTCGTATCAATGATGTGCGGGCCCTAAATGAAATTTCACAAGCAGATAACTGTGCCGCCGTCTCTTACGGTTGAGATGTCATCACCACGGGACGACTAAATCTGTTGAGAACGGGTCGTCTAAGGAGATCTCACATGAGCGAAATACTGGATCACATCCACAAAGATCATCGGAATATGGTTGCCTTGCTCGACCTGCTCGAAGGCGAATGTGCAGATTTAGCCCGCGGTGTCGATCACGACTACACGTTGATGATCAATATCGTCGACTATTTCAATCACTATCCAACGCTCCACCATCATCCATTCGAAGACGCGGTTTTTGCTTGGATTTGCGAACAGAGGCCGACATTGGCTTGTATTGTGAAGGATTTGCAAACTGAGCATGAATCGCAGGCAACGCTAGGCGCTGACATAGCACTCTTGCTTAAAGGGATCGTAACAGCTCATGTCGTTCCGCGCGCAAGGGTCGTGTACGAACTAACGTCTTACATCGCGGTACAACGCGAGCAAAGAAGAAAACCGTTTGTTGAAAGAAGTTGAAGGGGTGCTCGGCGGTATGCGTTTAGCCGAAATTCCGATGCCAGATCGCGCCGCGCTAGATCCACTGTTTGGAGAACGCTCTGGTAACGAGTACTCCGCCATTGCCGTCGCACTTGGACGATCCGGCGACCCCACACAGCCTTCGGAGGAGATACAGAGGACGCGAGTGAGCAAGATACGTTCGCTATGGCGGTCATAATCTCGCTTTGTACGGACTGCTGCTGAGACACCAACGTGCCTAATGGCGCAACTATCCGCGCGTGACCATTAGGCGCTGTTAGCCTCTGCAGATTGCTTGCAGGTGATACAGTTATCAGCAAAGGCAGTGCATCCAGGCGAGCGGACTCGATCTCATCACCGCAGGTAACACAGCACCCGAACGTACCATTTTGGACACGCGCGAGCGCCGCTTCCACCGCGCGCAACTCCAGACTCAAGGTATCGTCAAGCGCAAAAACGACTTCGTCATTCTGTCGCTCGATGGCCTGCTCGTCGAGTGCCGCGCTCACTGGAGCATCGCGCCGATGAATATGGCGCGCTACTCTGCCCAAACGTTGCGTCAGATCCGTCCGCAAGCGCATCATTTCAGCTTCGTACTTCCAAGTATCCATTAGCGGACCCCTGAACTAACTATGAGACGCGTTCGCATGCCGCCACTGCCGTGCCAAAAGTCGAAAAATATCCGACTCAGTGATCAATCCAACCAAACCTCTTCCTGAATCAAGTACTGGAAGGCCACCAATTTTTTTATCAAGCATCAGTTCGGCGGCATAGCCGACTTGATCGGTTTGATATACCACAACTGGATCTTGTGTCATTACGAGTTCAACGATTACTTTCTCCATTGACTCTGACAGCTCTTTGAACGTCAGATAACGTCGAATTTCCTCCGGTTTGAAACGCAATATATCGCTCAGCGCCAATATCCCAATCAGTCGGCCGTGATCCACGACCGGCATACGACGGATCTGATTAACCGTCATTTTCTCGTAGGCCAGAGCAAGCGTGTCGTATTTACTCAGCGTGAGAAGAAACGGCGTCATGCAATCAATGATTTGTGTAGTCGCGATCGAATCCTTCATTGAAGTCGCTTCCCGATTTTTGAGACGAGTCTAAGCGCTATTCGGCCTTGCGGCTTGACGCATATCAATCCGACATACAACGCGATTCGATTTAAAATAGTTCGCGCGCAATTGATCGTGGTCAAATCCGAATAAGTAATGACTTGCTACTCTCTTCTGTAGTGTCCGGTGATCGATGCGTTGGTAACCAACGTGGAAATCGGCATTTTCGAGCGAGGTGTATTTTTCTAATGACGCAACGAATCAATTCCGTCATGACTCCGAACCCAGTCACAATCGGTATTCACGAACGAATATTCACGGCGCGAAAACTAATGTCCGAACACAAAATTCATCGCCTGGTGGTCGTCGACGGTGATGATCTGCAAGGACTCATTACCGATCGCGACATTGATCTAGTTTTGGACGTGAGATTGGAAAACCTGAATACCGAGAACGCGACTGTTCAAGAAATAATGTTCACCAAACCGTATATTGTTGATGTCGACGAAGCCTTGGTGGCGGTGCTGGAGCATTTTGCGCAACATCACATCGGCACGGCATTGATAACAGAAAACGAACAGCTCGCCGGCATCTACGACACTAGCGACGTATGCAGAGAACTATCGGCGCGATTAACGCGCGAGCACCTATCTTGACTCTCGGTTCGTATCGGAAAATCGCGATGACGATCGATTAAAGGGCGATCGCGTGATTCGTATTCAACATCGGTAAGAAAGAGACACGTAGCCGCGATACTTCATACGGTGAAGGGCAAAAGCATGACTGAAACTAATAATCATGAAATCTGCATGATGCTCCGCGAAATGGCGGACATTCTGGCGCAACAAGACGCAAACCCGTTTCATATTACTGCCTATCGCCGCGCCGCAGATACCGTTGGAAGCTACCCCGTCGACATTGCCGGCATATCGAACGACGAGGGCCAGAAAGGTCTGATCCGCATTCCACACATCGGGCGCGGTGTCGCCTCCGCGATACGCGAGATTATTTCCACGGGGCGGTGGGTTCAACTAGAAAGATTGCGCGGTACGCTCGAACCGGATCGGTTGTTTCAGGTGATCCCAGGAATCGGGCCAAAATTGGCGCACCGAATTCATAACGAATTGGATATTGATACCTTGGAAGCGCTGGAACAGGCGGCGTTCGATGGGCGCCTGAAACAGGTCAACGGCATTAGCGAACGGCGTCTGGCGGCAATTACGCCGGCACTTGCGGCCATACTAGGTCGACGTCGACGACATCTAGGGCAGCCATCGACGATGATCTCGTTTCAGTTGTTACTCGAACTCGATCGAGTCTATCGGCGCAAAGCAGCAGCAAAGGAACTTAGTTTTGTAGCCCCGAAACGCTTTAATCCGGATGCACGAGCGTGGTTGCCAATCATGCACACCACGCGAGCGCCGTGGCATTTTAATTTAATGTATTCCAATAGCGGATTCGCGCATAAACTCAAGCGGACGTCAGACTGGGTGGTGGTTTATTTTTACGACGACGGTCATCAAGAAGGGCAACATACGGTCGTGACAGAGACCCGCGGGGACTTGGTTGGCCAAAGAGTCGTACGAGGTCGTGAAGACGAATGCCAGGCATTCTATGCGGTCAGTGACTCGTCTCGCGAGCTCCGTTAAGCATTTCGCGTGACCAGATACGCGATCCGATTTCTCTGAATACAACGCTAGCGGGGTCGTTGATTGACGACCCTGATGCGCACTGCTCATATGAATTCAACTGCCATTTCGATCCATAGATCAGTTTGCAGCGCGCTCCGTCTTCCTGAATGCTTGCAGCACAAATAGGGCGAATGCAAAAACGCCAATGCTGAACACAATATCACCAGGGACTCTCGCCCATACAAACCCCTCCATCACGTTACTGTGGACGAATTCCGCGCTACGCGCGAAAGCGTAGTAATGCTTGATGCTCGCATAGGTCTGCCAAAGGCCTTGTGGGAGTAGCGACAAAAAAGTCATCATCGCGAGGCCGATGTTTAGGCTCCAGAACGCAATTTTGAGAAGCCGCCCGTTCCAGTGAGTAATGTCGGTCAAACCGCGCATGCAATAGAGCATTAAGCCTAAACCCAGCATGCCGTAGACACCAAACAATGCGGCATGGCCGTGGTTTGCCGTCGTATTCAAGCCTTGCATGTAGTAAAGCGCGATGGGCGGATTGATGAGAAAGCCAAACAGACCAGCGCCCACTAGATTCCAGAACAAAACCGCACTGAAAAACATAAATGGCCAGTGGTAGGCTTTTTGCCATAACTCCTGCCTTTCGATTTGCGCGCGGTTATAAGCCTCGAAACCGACAACCATCAGCGGCACGACTTCTAGGGCCGAAAAACTAGCGCCAACCGCTAGTATCGCAATCGGTGTACCACTCCAATATAGATGATGGAATGTTCCTAGAACGCCGCCACTTAAGAAGATAATCGTCGCAAATAACACCATCGTCGTAGCGACCGTTACGCGCAATAACCCCATCCGTACGAACACCGTCGACACAATAGCCGTCGCGAAAACTTCGAAGATCCCTTCTACCCACAAATGCACAACCCACCAGCGCCAATATTCCATGATGCTGATATGCGTGTGTTGCCCCCACATTAAACCAGCCCCATACAACAAGCCGATCGAGATCGCCGAGACGAGCACGAGGTATATAAGTGAAGGACTGGACGTCGATCGCAGAGCCGGCCACAAAGCGCGCAACATTAATCCAACCCATAGCAATAAGCCGATGAAAAGATAGATCTGCCAGAATCGACCGAGATCGATGTATTCATACCCTTGGTGACCGAACCAAAAATTGATCGTTAAGTTCTCGATCAAGCCGTTCACGGCAGACCACTGCCCTGCAAATGAACCGACAACAATTAGCAACAAACTGTAGAACAGAAAATTCACCCCTGCCCTTTGGAAGCGCGGCTCGTGTCCGGACAATAGCGGTGCAAAATAAAGTCCAGTTGCGAGCCACGCGGTCGCAATCCACAGCACAGCTAGTTGCGTGTGCCAGGTCCTGGACACAGCATAAGGCAGGTATTCAATAAACGGCAATCCGTAAAATCCTTGACCTTCAACAGCGTAATGAGCGGTGACAATGCCGAGCAAGACTTGCGTTACAAATAAAGACGTGACGACCCAAAAATACTTCGCTGTCGCCGCCATTGAAGGAGTGATCTGCACGTCCGCCATAACATCTTGCTGCGCAAAGCCATCTTCAGGTTCCTGATCGGCACGCCACGAGTCGAATTGCCGAACGTAGTACCAAACGAGCGCACCGATCCCGGCAAGTAGCAGAACAATCGATATAAGACTCCAGAGGAGCACGCTGGCCGGCGGCGTGTTACCGACCAGCGGGTCGTGCGGCCAGTTACTCGTGTAAGAAATGTCATCTCCGGGTCGGTTCGTAACCGCACTCCAGGCCGTCCAAAAGAAGAACGCCGTTAGGGCGTGCGCTTGGCGGTCATCGAGCACGGCGTTCAAAGGAAAAGCGTAGGCTTCTCGCAAGTCCTGCGCGGACTCATCGCTGCCCGTGAACAAACGTTGGTAGTGATCTGCCACGGTGGCGATAGCATGAGCGCGTTCAATAGTGACGATGACGGTGCCAGTATCCGGATCAAACGTATTCGCGCGTAGTTGCGATCGCATGGAATTTTTTGCGAGAGCAGTACGTTGCTGCTTCGTCAGTTCAATCAAATCGGACTGCGCTTGCAGGGTAAACTCTAAGGTCGCCTCGGCTTCTCGGTGCAACCAATCTGCGCTCCAATCCGGAGCTAGATAACTACCGTGACCCCAAATCGAACCTTGCTGCATACCGCCTAGCGATTGCCAGACGTTCTGCCCTTGTTCAATCGCGGCGCGCGTATAAATAAGCTCGCCGTCCACGGTTTCCACCCGCTCGGGGATCGGTGGGCGCTCTTGATAGATCTTTCCGCCGAGATACCCCAACACTGAGAACATGAGGATCATGCTGACGATCAGAATAATCCACAGCCTTCTGATCGTGAACGTGCTGCGGTAAATGGTCATTGAAATCGCTCCAAACTTGATGCGCACATTGATACGTAGCTCAATACTGTCGCCTCGTTGGAGAACGACTCATGATTTGGATCAATCCCGTGACAAACGAGTGCCGAGGAAAACGAATCTCGGCGATTGAAGCAGAGCGATGATTAATCCTTTCAGTATCCGATCCACACGTGCCGAAGTTCGGATTCAGCGAACGAACCTATCTACATCTGCAACCTTAAAGCTGCACTTCGGATACCACGCTGCGATGCGTTAATCTCATGACACAAATCAATAAGCGTGCGCCCCGCCAAAGCGATACTAAAGCCCTCTTGCTTTCAACGATATGCTTGTTGCATGCCCGAACTCAAACGAACCATATCGCTCCCGCTCATCACGTTCTACGGTCTTGGCACGATCTTGGGCGCCGGTATCTACGTCCTAATTGGGTCGGTGGCTGGACGTGCCGGGATATTCTTACCCCTATCCTTCTTGCTTGCAGCGCTAATCGCGGCGTTTACGGCGTTCAGTTATGCAGAACTCGTTGCACGCTTACCACGCGGCGGTGGCGAGGCAGTCTACGTCGACGAAGCATTTCACCACCGGTGGTTAACGCTTGGAGTCGGCTACGGCGCCGTCATCGTTGGGATTATTTCCGCGGCAACAATCGCCAGCGGCTTTGCGGGATATTTACGCTTATTTGCAGCGCTCGATCCAACTCTCATTGTCCTCACGGTGGTGATCGTGCTGGGCTTCGTGGCGGCGATCGGTATGCAACTGTCGGCATGGGCAGCGACACTAATGACCTTGGTCGAAATCGCCGGACTCATGCTTATTATCGCACTCGCTGGTAACGCAATTTTCGAAACTAATAGTTTCGACTATCAACAATTTGTACCAGACGAGTTGGGCGATTGGCGTAATATTGGCGCCGGCGCGTTTCTCGGCTTCGAGGACATGGTGAACGTTGCCGAAGAAGTCCACAATCCGAGGCGAAATTTACCAATTGCGATTATAACCGCCCTTATCGTCGCCACTCTCTTGTACTTTCTCGTTGGCATCGCTGCCGTCATTTCCGTGCCTGTTGATGTCCTGTCGGCAAGCTCCGCCCCGCTGTCGACGGTCGCGGGCGGCTACGGGCTGTCAGCAAAATTTATGGGTGTAATTGCTTTGGTTGCAATCACCAACGGCGGACTGATCCAAATAATTAAGTCGTCGAGGATCCTCTACGGCATGGTTAACATGCACGACGCACCGAGGGTCTTTGGCCGTGTCTTCGCGCGCACCAATACACCAGTAATCGCGACATGTTGCGTAAGCCTTGTGGTCCTGTTGTTCGCTCTATCGCTTCCAACCATCGAATTGGCCTCGTTAACGAGTCTCGTTACGTTGGTCATATTCGCGGTTGTTAATGCAGCCTTATTGAAAATGAAATGGCTTAATTCGCATCCAGTAAAGTCGGTGGAATATCCAATAGCGGTTCCCTTGATCGGGATGCTCTTATGTCTAGCGCTGATAGCTGCCCAAGTCATCTAAGTAAATTGGACTCGGATACCGTTTGCGGGGTCCATCGAACATCGGTCGTTATCTAAACCGCTTCGGATAGACGTGCTCCATAGAGGCACCGGTTCGATTCCCGAATTAGCCCGGGAAATGTATTTGACGATATTGAAAGCTAATGTTTATAGACCGCACCGGAAAATTCGTTTATCTACTCGGTTCGCTGCTGGTGTTGTTGATCGCCGGCGCATTTTTTCAGCACATCACGCTCGGCAACGTCATTTTCAATATTCTGCTGAGCGTAACCTTACTCGCAACTATTTACGCGATCAGCCAGGACCGGCGCTTTGTTCTTGCTGGGATATTGCTCGGCTCATTAACATTCTCGGCAGCATGGGTCACACATTTATCTTCTTCGCCGACCCCTGGTTTGATTGCGGCATTTCTAGGTTTCTGCTATTTCTTGTATGCCGCGTTCGTCATATTAATGCATGTGTTCAGGGCGCGGATCATCACCGTCGATGAATTACTCGCATCAGTTAGTACGTATTTACTCATTAGGATCGGTGGCGGTTTCATATTCCGGTTTCTAGAACTGATTGACCCTAGTGCATTGATTACCACGACTGCCGCTGTATCGGAAATAACGGCTGTTAGCCCAATGAACGCGTACATCTACTATAGTTTTACGTGTCTTACGACCTTAGGCTTCGGCGACGTAATTCCTGGAACGGCCGAGGCGCGCGTATTTTCCTATCTCGGCGCCGTTATCGGACAAATCTTTCTCACCGTGCTGATCGCCCGAATCGTCAGTTTGCGCATTTCTCAAAACTCTCGGCGCTAATACATCTCAACAACTGAAAATAGAGTCGCAATGCCGGTGAGATCGAACGCGAATCACACCAAATACGACGGCAGGCTTAGCGCCGTGTCTATCGGAGCAACGAAGAATGCTCCCTGGGTAACTGACTAGACCGAGATAAAGCGGTAGGGCAGCCGATAGCTAAATCCACATCAATAATTTAGTCGTGCTTTGGATGATGTGTTGTCGAGGTTTTGCAATGGTAGTTCGTGCAACCACGCACGGGCTTGTTGTTCGTCGTCGAAATATTTAGTTTCACCGGCCACGAACCATGATGCAATCTTTGCAGCTAATTCTTGCCATCGTTTATTCCCAAGGATAGCGATTTTCTCGAATTCGCTACCGTGCTTTAGACCTAACTTAAAGTCATCCCAGGCGGCGCGTGCCTCCCAGCCTTCCATCTCAGATGCATCGACGAAAATCTTTATTTTGGGCTCAGTGACACCTTGAAGCGCTGATTCGACCATCGGTGTAATAATATCGTAGTCCTCGTGCGTCAGTTTGCCGATCGCTTTTAAAGACAGAGAGAATTTGTTGTCGATCCGCTCGATCCCAATGGATAACCCGTGCCTTATCATATTCATCTCTCTATCTCCTGTGACTTTACGAATAGCTCTTTTGCACCGCAGATTAATCCAGAATTCAAAAATCAAGCAATAATTCGAATCGCCAAATACGGGACAATGTTGAACATAAGAATAGCGAGCTTGTAGAATCCGAGGCCGGCGTACTGTATGCAATCGAATTTCTCTAGGGACAACTTGAACCACCTCCCATGAAAGCGAAATAACCAGTCGTGGGCGACTATAAGCAAGACGGCCCACCACAAAAGTATGCCCATGTTAAGCACCGCGCTCCAGGCTAAAATGGCACCTAATGTTTCGATCGACATGCTAGAACCTTCTCCTTTGCGCTTTAGTTACCGAAAGCCAAAACGCTTGCCGTTTTTCGACATTGATCTTGGATACAACGTCGTCGGACAGAGCATTTTCTATGATCTGATCGTAATACAGCCGATCGACCCAGCCTTTGACCAAAGTCAATTCATGGTTTGAACGATTTAAATTTGACGAGCAGCTTTTACCTGCCTAGTGATTGATCCGCCTCAAACCTTCGTTGGCATAATCACTTAAGCTATTGCGAATGGAATCCATTGGTCGATGCCTGGTCAACCACAAGTCTCTAGAGGGTTCACAGTGGCACTGTAGAAATCGCACCATGAAAATTGAGTGACTTACGCAATTCGCAAGCAATGGGTCGTTCCAAGAACTAGTATCAAAGATAGTTCGGCAATATTGCTGATGAATCTATTTCGGAGGCGCATATGACTAAGTCACGCAAAAACGATCCCATAGACTCTCTAGCAGAAGCTTATGAGCAAATGCTCGAACGCGCGGTAAAAGATGCGCACCGTACTGAAGTAAAAACTGAGCGCGTGCTTCACGATCTCATTCACGACGCGCGCGACAAAGCGGTCGAACTCGGCGAGCTAACCCAACATGAAGCGGAACGTTTATCGAAATACCTCGCGCGCGACTTGATCGAAGCAACGAACTATTTAGCTGAAACCGGGCGCGAACTCAAAGATTGGCTGGGATTCGAAACCACTTTACTGGAAAGCGAAGTCATCGATCTGCTCTTAAAGGCGGCCGACGATACAACTGTCGACCTCATTTTGCTTAACGCCGCCGGACAGAGCCGGTCCAAGTACCTTGCGGGAGAAATTACCGCACCTTGTACGTTAACTTGCGACGACTGCGGCGATAAACTCCATATACGTCGGACAAAGGAAATTCCACCGTGCGCCGCTTGCGAGGGCAACAGTTTCCATCGGCGTAAGCTTTAACACTTAATCGCTGACAAGTAACGAATTGCTTCGATAGCAAAATCATTGATGTTTAGAGAGCGGTTGGGGATGTTGAAGTAGGTTGGAATTCGAAATGAGTCGCAAAAGTTCTTGACGCCTAATGCGAAAGCCGTGTGCTTGCAGTATCCGTCTGCACGGCGAATCTCGAGAATAATGACGTTACCGAAAGTTAGTTTGCGCATCGCTCCATCTGAGGAACGATTACTTAATTTAGTACCAACGCTAGACGACCATGGCAAGACGTCGGGTGTTCTGCTGGTGTCGGTCCCAGATTCGCGCGAAAACCAGGACGACACGATGAATCTGACGAACCGTGACTCTCACGACGCGCTGAAGAACGTCGTTACTGAGATCGACTTTGCAGATTCTTGTGATTGCACGTGCCGCCGTTTAGGTCTCGACATATCTTACTCCGGATATCCGAAACGCGATTGCGGACAGGTTGAGAACATGCATTCCTGAAGCGAAACTTGTTTCGCATCTATAGCACAGTGGTTCGCCTTTCCCTAGGGCAGTAGCAAGTACCGGCGACGCAACTTGGTGCTTCGCCGTCATTGTTGTGCATTCGCTAGGCAGTTTTCTTGATTAAAAAACGATAGACCTTGTCATCCTCGGTGTACTCCAATAAGTCGTTACCCGTCGCTCGGCACAACGCTTGGAAATCTGCCACTGACCCGGGATCGGTTGAAAATACTTCTAAAGTGCCATTGCGCGGAATGTTGTTGAGCGCTTTCTTAGTTTTCAAAATCGGTAGCGGACAGTTTAGACCTTTCGTATCTAATACGACGTCAGCCATTTCTATTCTCCATACAGTTTCTAACTGATAAGGTTGATGTTAGATTGCGGGGCGCATTAGGTATAGGTTGTTGCACCGCCAATATATTCGCAGTCGATCGTGTCTCAATATTGTACTCAAACAAAGCCATTGTCATTTGGCAAGTAATCAGACCAGCCAGCACGGCAGACGACCGGCACTTTCTGCGAGATAAATGAGACCTCCGGCCGAGAAAACGGATCCGGCTGTGACCTTCTGCGCATTAGGCTGTATCCGCAAACCGATTGGTCGTGTTCCGACCGAAATACGTTGAGGGTTCGGCACAATCGGGAAAAATCTGCGCCACGTCCCAATCTGGGCAGTTAGTTAGCCTAAAAGAATCGGCAGCAGCGGACCTGGTGCTTGAGGTGAATACCGCATTGGTCGACAATCCCAACCTCACCACCGATGACCCGTTTGATGCAGATTAGGTGGCGGTCACTCAGGCTGAAAATTTCGGCTCCGCAAAGGCAACTTTTCTTGCCGACGGTGCAGGTCCTTATGAATCAAAGATGGATACTGATGGACAGGCGGACTGCGAATAGCTCTGGTTATCAAACACCTGATCTTTAGAACACTTATACGATGCAGACAAATCGTATCGTTCGCGACGACGTGCCGTTATGAAAGTAGATGAATTGAAAGACAAAGCGGTAGACGCCGCTAAATTCCTTAAGTCAATGTCAAATGAGTCACGACTCTTGATCCTATGCCACTTAGCCGAAGGTGAGAAATCCGTAGGGGAATTGCAATCACTCGTTGAATTAAGTCAGTCGGCGTTATCGCAACACCTTGCAGTGCTGCGCCGCGACGGCATCGTCGCAACACGTCGAAGTTCGCAGACAATCTTCTATCGCCTCGCGAACGAACCGGCCCGTGAAATTATGCAAACCTTGTATGCGCATTTTTGCGGTACCGGCTCGAAGCGACGTAAAAAGGCCTCGCGGAAGTCGTAAGCATCGGCCGATCGCTATGGCCGAATATTTTTCGATCAAGCTTTCAGCGCGATTACCGCTTCGTGCTGACTCAAAAACACCTCGCCGCTTAAATGCTTAAGGAAATCGGAGCGCTTGAGTTGATCCATTACCGGACCTTTTACTTCGCTCAGATGAAACTTAACGTCCGATGCCCCGAGACGCTCATTAATCGTCTCAAGCGATTCCAACGCGCTCATATCGATATCGTTAATCGCCGAGCACATTAAGATCACTTGCTCCACCGCAGGTCGTTCTGCAAGCTGATTGTAAATAAAGTCTTCCAGATAACGCGCATTCGCGAAGTAAAGACTTTCATCGACGCGCAATATGAGAATGTCTTCGTTAGTGACCACTGCGTGACGCAGAACGTTTCGGAAGTGCTCCGTCCCAGCGACTCGCCCTACTTCTGCTATGTGCGGCCGTGAAGATTTGTATAGGTGAATCAGGATTGAAATAACTACCCCGGCGCAAACACCTAGTTCGACGCCAAACCCCAAGGTGATAAAAATAGTCGCTGCGACCGCAGCGAAATCCCCTTTCGAATAAGCCCATGTTTTTCTCAGAACCGAGAAATCAACCAGCGACAAAACAGCAACAATGATTGTCGCGGCCAACGTTGCTTTGGGTAGGAAATAAATGAGCGGCGTCAGGTATAGCGCGGCGAACGCGAGACCGACCGCCGTATAAGCGCCGGCCGCGGGCGTATCCGCTCCGGCGTCGAAATTTATGACGGATCGTGAGAATCCCCCCGTCACGGGAAAGCCACCGGTGAATGCAGCACCCACGTTCGCTGCGCCTAAACCAATTAATTCTTGGTTAGGATCGATGCGTTGGCGTTTCTTCGCGCCAAGGGTTTGCGCCACTGATATCGACTCAACAAATCCAATCACGGAGATCAGCACCGCTGAGCCGATAATACTGGCCCAAAGATCCAACGAGAAAGACGGTACGGTTAATGACGGAAGCCCTTGCGGAACATCACCAACGACCGCAACACCATAACTAACCAGGTCTAAAGCCCAGACGATAAAGATCGTTAACGTCACCGCCACGACAGGCCCCGCCTTGGCTAAGACTTCGGCGACCCGCGGATTCATACCCGCCCGGATTAGGAACGGCTGCAGTTGCTTTCTGATCCAGAATAGAAAACCGGTAGTCAGCACCCCGAGCGCGCAAGTTGGCCAATTGATCGCGTCAAGCTGGTTAAAAATAGAGCCCAACAGTTCGATTAGATTGTGTCCTGTCGCATTTACTCCAATGAGATGCTTTACCTGACTCACAGCAATGATAATTCCGGAGGCGGTAATGAAGCCTGCGATGACGGGATGGGAAAGAAAGTTGGCGAGAAAGCCGAGTCGCAGGACACCGAGGAGCAGCAGAAACAACCCTGAAAGAAATGCCAACGTTAAAGCAGCCAAGATATAGTCTGCGCTACCTGGCTCAGCAATTTGCCCGATTGCAATTGCCGTCATTAAAGACACCACCGCAACCGGTCCTACCGCAAGCGTTCTACTCGTACCAAACATCGCATAAATAATTATCGGCGCTATCGATGCGTAAAGACCCATCTCCGCCGGAAGACCTGCCAACAGCGCGTAGGCCAGGGATTGCGGGATCAACATGATGGTCACAATCAAAGCTGCTAGAAGATCATTGGTGAGAGCTCCTCGATTGTACGTGGGGGCCCACTCAACAATGGGCAGGTAGTTTGATAGACGACTGATAAAGGGTGAATTAGTAACCATCGAAATGGATCATGATTGTCGCATCGATCAGGAAAGAGCTGCGATGTCGACACAGTTGACAGTCGCAGGCCATGACGACACCAATTCCTAATCGCTTACGTTGGCGTACGAATGACTGGGGGAAGCTCCGATTGATGCCTATCATTGAAAGCTTTCCAGCGACCCGCGAAAAAGTTACCAACAAGAAATGCGGCAAGAAATATCACGGGTTCTAACGAGCCTGTTGCCAGAGCAGCAATTGCAGGACCCGGACAATAACCGGCGGCACCCCAACCTAGCCCGAAAATTACCGCACCGGTGATCAACTGCCCATCGATTTTATCGTTATCCGGCACCGCGAATCGCTCGCCCAGAAGCGGCCTAGGCAAACGTAAAACGCGACGGAAGGTTAGTAACGTGACAAGCACTCCGCCGCCCATAACAAACGCGAGGCTTGGATCCCAATTTCCGGCAATGTCTAAAAACCCAAGAACTTTCTCCGGATTCATCATTTGGGAGATCGCCAAACCTAGGCCAAAAATTACGCCAGCGACTAATGCAACAATATGGCGGCTCACAACACGCCTCCTAATAGATGTCGGATCACGAACGTGGTGATGAGCGCAACGGAAAAAAATGTCACAGTAGCTGCCAACGATCGAGTGGATGTCCGGCCGAGGCCACACACGCCATGGCCGCTCGTGCATCCGTTACCAATGTGAGTACCAACCCCAACGAGGATCCCGGCAACGACTAATACAGAAATCGGAAAATCAACTCGCGGAACGAAGTTGGGTCCAACCGCGTACCACCAAATTCCGCCGCCGCCAACGAGACCGATGAGAAAAAGGATCTGCAATAGCCGATCAGGCGTGCGGATCTTAATCGCGCTTCGGAAAATTCCGCTGATTCCGGCTATTTGCCCATTCATCCATAAAAGTAAAGTGGCAGAACCGCCTATCAGAAGTCCGCCGATTAAGGCCGTGTACGGAGTGAAATTTTCCATTAGTTCTCCTGAGTTTATGGTTGTGAGCGAAGATTGAGAACCGTCACATCGAAAGCCAATTCATTATATAAGATAGTTCTAATGTATTCAAGATGACATCTCTATGACCCCGAGTCCATGCTCCTCGGTGGATTGCAAAAAAAGAGGCTGCGAAAATCTGAATCTCTATCGATAACAATAATTTGAGGCCAGTCTAAGCGCCTAGGACGGAACCTCGGGCCGTAGACGGCGCGGGGTTTGTGACTAGTGAGCGGCAGGCTACAATTTTCGTCGGGTCTCGAATTAGCCCTCTGATCTGAATTGATGCTGGAGGTAATGTCACACCGATTAGTCTGTCTCGTGCTGTCGGAAATTCATGTTTCGTATTCCCGCTGTACTAATAGATTGGTGCGCTCGTCTTTTCTTCGCAGATATTCTATGCACCGTCAAAATGAGATTTAATGCCGAATTCAGGACACACCTCGTTGGCAAATAGCTCAATCGTGCGTAACCCTTCATCCTTAGGGATCATTCCCCAGTGGAAGAGCCACACGAGATAATCGATCGGGAGCTCAACCAATAGGGATTCCATTTGTCGCTTTACGTCGTCAACCGTACCCGCGATCAGCAAACCACTATTCACGAGTCGGTCCGCCAGGTGTTCGCCAGGTTTTGGCACCGGCCCTTCCTCACCGACAAGGCGTGCGCCTTCCATAAAACCGAAACGCTCGTACCAGCCAGTCCAGATAGGCGCTTCGTACAGTTCAACTTGTTTACGTAGTTCAGCCTTCCAGGTGGATTCGCTCACTCCGTTTTCGAAAATATAAAACTGACGACACAAACCAATACCTTCGCCGAACTTGGGATTGCGACCAGCACCAAGCGCGGCTTCCTGATAAATGTTCATCAGTTCTTTCAATTTGGGAACTGGGCCCGCGAGGATCGTCGGGATCACGTTTTCCTCTCCACACCAGCGCAAGGTGCCCGGACTCGCGCCAAATGCTTGGAAGAGCGGTGGATGCGGTGTTTGATAAGGTTTGGGTACGGCAGAGACGCCTTTTATTGTGCCGTGTTCATCAACCTCTCCTGGCACGCCATACTTTCCGGTAATCGTCTCGGCGGGCGGCCAGTTCGGTATGCCTTCTCTTGGATAGGGGATCTGATAGGTTGGACCGTCATGCGTGAGCAAGTCGTTCATCCACGCTTTCTTCATGATCTTGAAGTTTTCGCTGAACAAAAGTCGGTTGCGTTGATCCGCTTCGCCAGCATCGGAGTTTGTCGAGGTAACGCCGAATCGTTGGCCAAGAATATTGTGCCAGCGAGCTTGATAACCGCGCGCCATGCCGACGAAGAATCGACCTTTCAAAAAATGATCTGCTACTGCGATTTCTTCAGCAAGACGGATCGGATCATGGGCCGGTAGCACCAGACCGAGTTGACCATGGCGCAGCCGTTTCGTGTAGTGCCCCAAATGAACATTCATGAGTATCGGCGCTGGAGAGATCTCCATACTTTCGGAGTGCAAGTGATGCTCAAGGTGAGTGATTCCCCAATAGCCAAGTTCATCGGCAGCCTGGCAAAGCTCTATCATCCCTTGCAGCATGACCTGATAGGCATCGTTGTTGCGACCGATCGGTCGCTTGGCCAGCATCTCGGCTTCGGCGCCTAGCGACGGATAGACTTGTAGAATGACCTCGGGCATGGCCTTCTCCTGTTATCCAATGGCAGTTACGTAATAGCGTTAAGAAAGAATCGATTACATACTCTTCGAATTTTGAATTTTATGTCGGTAGCGCGTCTCAGCAAGTCTGCGTATCGATCCCAGATTCGTGCGCGTTAAGCCAGACGGATCATGGCGAGGCGATTGCGCGACTATGGTGATTTCGCCGGTTCATTTCCATCCCCGCCTGTCGAATGGTTAGTGCCCCGATAGCGCTATAAATGCGGGGCACATCGCGGCGTTGAACCGAGACGCCACGGCCAGCGTAGCATCTTGTTGGCCTCTGCTAGCCTGCCAATTTTTCAACTGGCAGAAGTTACCTGACAGTGCAGCAAGATCCTCCGATCCGATTTGCCAAATTCGAATCCAAGTTAGCTGCCTGATAATCGCTGTAATTTGCGCGTTTTACGCAACCCCCTCGAACCAATCTTGGATTACAATTGGAGGCCTAAACTCAGTTATTCAATAGGAGAATGCAATGACCTGCGAAGTACTACTAGAACTGAAAACAAAGCCCGATTGCGTCGACAAAATTCGTGATTGGTTTAGAAGCATACTGCCAGATACACGTGGGTTCGCCGGATTCGTTAGCTTGCACATCGCACAGAATCAGGACGACCCGACAGAACTCGTGATCATTGAACAATGGGATTCGCGCGAAGCCTATGAGAAATATCTTGGCTGGAGAACTGAGCGCGGCGACATGGAAGCCATCGGCGGCATGGTAGCCGGAGAGCCGAAGATCCGGTTCTTCGATAACTTCGGCGTGTAATAGCAAATGTTTGGGGCTGTGTAAGTTCGCACGGCCTCCAACACGCGATTAGCCAGGGTTTGCGCGGTTGTCTTCCCGACGGATAATTTCTGATCGAGTTATCCTTAGTGCATCGGATTACACCGTTGAATTCGAATCGTGCTGCAACGGTCGCACCGAGTGGCGGGCATTTTGGATCCCACGTCGACAGACCTTGTAGCAACCTCATAAGGACCCAACTAGAAAGATAACGCAGGTACCTGAACATAATGACGACTGTTGAACTGAATCACGCGCTCCCAAATCTTGATGGGAAACCCACTTATGCTTATGACGGCAGTTTTAAAGAGCTTCCGCCCGGTGTGACTCAGCGGCGCAATGGTCGCTCACAAATGGTGCCTATTGACCTGCACGATGGTCGCGCGCTCACACCACTCCCGTCATTGACGAAGAAAGGATTCGTCTTCGCCGATAATTTTTTTCCCAGCATTGACCTGCAAAACAATGAGCTTAACTCGCAGGAAATCATTGCGAAGTATTATCCGCAAGTAAGCGCCTTGGTTACCGAGGCACTTGGCGTTGCGAGCGTGAGGCGCGCCACCGTATTCGACCATACAATCCGGTCGACCGCACGCCGTGAACGCGGCGAAAAAGAAACGAATGGCGAGAACGTCGGTGGATATGCGAATGGCGCGCACAACGACAACAGCAGCGCGTCTGCAAAGGCTCGCGTTCGATTACTCGCAAAAACCAAAGCGCAAGGCGGCAGCGTTACTTTGCCAGAGCCGCCGCTAACTGATGAAGAAGCCGAACGGATCGCAAACGGACACTTTGGTATTTTTAACGTGTGGCGCCATTTTCGTTCCGACTACCCTGTTCAAGACTGCCCTCTCGTTGTCCTCGACGCCGCAACGACCCGGCCATCAGATTTTCAAATCGCGCAGTACATCTATCCGCATCGGGTTGGCGAAGTCGTTAACGTGCTACACCAGTCGCGGCATCAATGGATCCATTACGACCAAATGCGCCATGACGAAGCACTTGTGTTCAAGATATTCGACACCGCTTCAGAACTAGGGTTGTCGACTATCGAAGCCTGTCCGCCGCACACTGCGCACACCTCATGCCGATTACCAGAGGCAAACGATCTGACACCGCCGCGTGAATCCATCGAATGCCGTGTGTTAGTCGAATTCAATCTGACCGCGAGGACCTGAACAGCAATTCGTTGAATACGCGACTTCAGCACTTTTATTATCGCGGGCATTCTTAAAGTCAGCAGCTCGCCCAGGTATGCCGCACGCGCTGCCTGCCCGCCAATAAAAGACCGTCGCTCTCGTGCTGGCAAATTTTGTTTAGCCGTAGTCAGCGACTCCTTTAGCGAATTTAGAGCACCGGCGTACCAGGATCCATCCCAAGCAATACGCGTCCATACATCTCGCTCGACGCTTCGAAGTCCATCGCAGCATGCGTTCGCAACACATTTGAATCTCGGAAAAAGCGCTGTAAAGCAACGTCGTCCATAAACGAGCTACCGCCTGCACCATGCATAAGATCGTTGACTGCATCACTACACATTTGGTTGACCAAGCCACAACGCATACGGATATCGGCACGGTCCTGTAAGTTCAGACCACTGCTCGCACTCTTTTGTATCGTTCGGGCGATTATTGAATCGACCATGTCGTCTATCGCATCGGCGGTTGCGCGACCGCGCGCGAGCCGCATTTGCGCGCTCGGCTTCGCTGCAACGCCGCTGCCCGTATACGTAGTCATGCGTCGCTCCGTAATTTCCTGAAAGTTCTCGACCATGCCACGCAAGATCCCAGACACCACCGACATGCCCTCGAAAAAAATGATTGCCGCGGCTGGCATCTGAAATACTGGACTGTCGTAAAGTGTCGACCCGAAATGCGAGCCGTCCAAA
>JBLFWZ010000048.1:0-21105 GCA_047611905.1 Gammaproteobacteria bacterium
CACGGCTGCGTTGGACGATCCGTTTCAACCGACGCTTCTGTGGACGGGTCAATCTCACTAAACTATTCATACTCAGGTGGCCTCTCTCGGTATCCAGTGATTGCTAGACATAACCTCTGATCGCCGAATGTCACCTGAGTTCCATTCAATTGATCGATTTTTTGGAACGCCTATTTAGGTTTGAATAAGGCGCCTGGAGTCAGATATAGCAACGCCGCCGCTTTGGACAGCCCCCCTGCATTGACGACAGTGCGGAAGTGGTGCAATTTTTTAATTTCCATAATGGAAACTGTTATTTCTTGTGTTTCGCTTTCGCAAAAGCGATTTAGAGTCGACCATTACCGCTCCATAACGGAACTTAAGAGGATCCGACGATGGCCGAATTAGGCGAGCTTTTATGTGGACGGTTGGGGATCTATCGTTGCCGATGCGACGACAGCACAGATTGATATCCGCTGGACTGACGCGACCGTCAGCATGACGGACGAAGATTTAATAACTTGGTTGGTGCTGGGATGGAGGGTTAAATGCGAGATCAACGCTGCGCGACTAAGCTGCATGGGGTGCTCGCGTGCTTTAGCCGCGCATGGCTACACCGATTCAGGGTTGTGAATGACTGCTGCCGGCTAATGACTTATCAGCTCCGAGACCATTGGGTGCTCCGCAGCAAACTATCTTTACGCTCGTTCTCTTCTCATTCTGTCATCATCGATTCAAAGAGTCGCTATGCGGTCTTTGAATGTTTCTCATTCTACGATTGGTGTGAATCGACGTCGCAGTACATCACCACTGGTAATACCGCGCAGGAATGTAGTTACAGTCATTGTGTGGTCGACGACGTCGAGTACAAGGATCAGTTTCATCTCCTCGTTTGAGAACCATAGGCCCGCAACTCTAGTCACCCCTTCGGGGAAGTTTCCATCGAGCAAGGTATCGATTCTCTGCGCTATCTATATTCAAATAGAGTTCAGCTAGGTGTAAGGCCATTTGTAGTGCTCCCATTGGTTGGCCAGGCCTGTTGCTGGTTTGTTCCTGAATAGATCTCGATTACGCCTCTCAATTTTCCAGGTGTGCCACAAATTAAACGCCATGGCGAAAATATTTCCACGCAATTCGAAATGTTCTGACACCAAAATCGCGACGCGTCTGGCGGCCAGACGAATTAAATATACTGCCCCCCAATTTCCGTTGCGCATATACTTCCCAGATGACCTGCTGTTCAGAAATATTTGCTTGCAGCGCTTGCGCAACGCAATGTGTCGACAACGCTCCCCAATCAGAACGGACCTCGGTTTACTCACGAACCGAGCGGCATCGCCAGCGATTAGGCAACCTCCTCGAATGCGGCTCAGCCGAGCTGTCTGAGTTCGTCGAATAAGCTGCCCACGATGTTCTACGGTTGGGTCATTGTCGCAAGTACGTTTGTTGTCATGATGACTGCCTACGGAATTCAATACACTTTTGGCGTAATGATGCCGGCCATGGAGGCCGACACGGGATGGAACCGTGAGGTGCTTTCCGGAGCTTTCGCGGTGTACGCTTTTTCCTATGGCATGCTCAGCATCTTGACGGGGCGGCTGACAGATCGATTCGGACCGCGCCCGGTGATCGTCACGGGCGGGCTGTTGCTGATCGTCGGCTATGTGATGCTAAGTCGGGCGACGTCGGTGTGGCAGTTGTATGTAGCGCTGTCGGCGATATGCGCGTGCGGAATGAGTGCTGCGTTCGTACCATGTAGCGCTACTGTCATCCGCTGGTTCGTGCGTTATCGCGGTCGCGCCATTGGTATTACCATGATGGGCGCAAGCGTCGGTAATATCGTGACGCCAATTCTCGCCACCTACCTGATTGATGCCCTCGGTTGGCGTGCGACCTACGCCTGGATGGGCGGAGTATGCGGCGTCCTCGTGATCGCGGCGGCGTTCTTTGTGCGACGCGATCCGGCCGAACTCGGAATTCTACCAGACGGCCGTGACGATAAAGGCAACGGCGATGCCAAGAGTAGCACTTTCGACGCCCCCGAGCTCGAAGACTCCTGGACACTCGCGGAGGCTCAACATACTGGCGCCTTCTGGCTGCTAACAGCGATGTTTTTTATGAGCTGGTTGGTCGTGTTCTTGCCGATGGTCCATATCACGCCCTACGCCATCGACTTGGGCATCGACCCGATCCGCGCGTCCGTCGTGCTTGCCGGCGTCGGGATCGGCGGGGTCTTGGGTCGCCCACTGATTGGCCTGGTGTCGGATCGGGTCAGCCGCCCACCTGCGCTGGCTTTCGTATTCTTGCTCCAGGCCGTAGTGTTTGCCACGCTACCTTTTTGCGAACATTGGCTCGTCCTCACCGTACTCGCTGCCATCTTCGGCTTCGCCTACGGGGGCGGCACAACCTTGTTTGCTGCCGTGGTTGGAGATTTTTATGGGCCTGCCGCAGTCGGGGCGATCGTCGGCTTCGTGTTTGCTCTCGCCGGATCTGCGGCGGCGTTTGGTCCGTGGTTTGCAGGCTACATCATCGAGCGTACGGGCAGTTACGATGTCGCGTTCTGGTTCAGTGCGGCCGCGAACGCGCTGGCCTTCTTGTTGGTTAGTTTTTTGCGCCGGCCCGAGCGCGGATCGGCGACAATCGGTGCGGTATAGGAAGTGTTGAATTTCGGGGACGAATTTCGGGGACAGTATATTTAATTAGGATCCCAAACGCGGTTTCGGAATTTCGGAATTTCGGGGACAGTATATTTAATTAGGATCCCAAACGCGGTTTCGGTCCTCGTTTTGCTGGTTGCAGCGGTCGTTCCGTCAATTCTTCTAGCGATTGAACAAACGCTTTATGCCCCAGCGGACGACCGGTACGAAGATGTGCCGAAATAGTTTTCGCGGTATCCGGTTCGACGGGAGTTGCAATAAACGACTGCCAATCATCGACTCGACCAAGCATCGGCGCGACATCGACTAAATCGTCGTTTCTTCGCATTAGATGAGCTCGTGCACTTGACCACTGCCACGCTGACGTCACATCGCATAAACCGGCGGCCACGGAATTCATTTCGACATAGCGTACTGTCGATCGCAAATACGATTCGTCCATCGGATTCGAAAAAAAACGCTCCTGCCACAAATGACCGCGCCAACCGAAACGCTGGTTGATCATGTGGCTGTAGCGGCGATGTGCATTCGCGACCGCGCCACGCAGGCCATCTTCGCTGGTAGGAACCATTACTAGGTGAACATGGTTCGGCATCAGACAATATGCCCACACACGTGTGCCCGTTTGCCGACACGCTGTGGCCATTAATCGAATGTAGTCGCTGTAGTCCTTGTCGCAGAAAAACGTTTGCTGCCGGCGATTACCGCGCTGCGTCACGTGATGCGGTAATCCTGGGATCACCACTCGTGCCATCCTGGCCATGCCATCACCTCCTTGTGATCAGCTATTCACTGTCGTGATAATAGCGAAGACCCGCGTGTTGATGCGAATTAAATATACTGTCCCCGAAATAGAGGAGGATGCTGATGACTATGGATGACCGAACGCCCGTGATCGTCGGGGTTGCTCAGGTGGAGCAACGTGAGGACGACCCGCTTGCTGCGCGCGAGCCGCTCGCGTTGATGTTAGACGCGGTGCGTGCCGCTGCAGAAGATTGCGGTAATCCGAGTATCCTTGCGCAAGTTGACTCGGTGAGAGTAGTGCGCGGCATGTGGGGTTATGGTAATCCCGCGCGGAGACTCGCAGAGCAAATCGGTGTGCCGAGTGCCGAGACCGGTTTGACGTCACTGGGCGGGAATTACGTCCAGTCGCTAACCCATCGCAGTTTTCTCGACATCCAATCCGGTTGTCGCGAGGTTGTCGTTGTGACTGGCGGTGAGTGCGGTCGCACCCAAGCCCGTGCGCTGAAAGCCGGGATCGAACTCAACTGGAATCCGCTTGCTACTGCGCCCGGAACCTCTCCTGTCGCTCGCGACAATATTGATCCCCCCGAGCTGTATCTCGGTAGCGATAAGGTGACCCGCCACGAAGCCGAACTCAAACGCGGTATAGAGAGGCCGATCCAGTTTTACCCGATGTTTGAGATCGCGCTACGCCACGCCAACGGCGAGTCCGTCACTGCGCACCGCGAACGTGTATCGAAGCTCTGGGCTGGTTTCAACAAGGTGGCGGTCGACAATCCGCACGCGTGGATCCGCACACCGATGAGTGCCACGCAGATCAGCGAACCGTCTCCAACAAACCGCGCGATCTCCTACCCCTATACGAAACTCATGAATTCAAATAACAGTGTCGATCAGGGTGCGGCGTTGATCCTCACTTCCACCGGACGTGCACGCAAACTGGGGATCCCAGAGGAGCGCTGGGTCTACCCCATCGCCGGCACCGAGGCTTGGGATCACATTACCGTCTCGGAGCGCGATAACTTGCATTCCTCACCTGCGATCCGATGCGCCGCCCGGAAGCTGTTCGAATTGGCCGACTTCGGTATTGCCGACGTGGACTTGGTCGATCTCTACAGCTGTTTCCCGGTTGCAGTGCAAGTGGCAGCCAACGAAATCGGACTTACCCAAGATCGCCCGCTCACTGTGACGGGTGGTTTAACGTTCGCCGGCGGGCCGCTAAATAACTATGTTATGCATGGTGTCGCACGCACCGTAGAACTGTTGCGCGAACGGCCCGGCAGCCGCGGATTAGTGAGTGCCAATGGCGGCCTGTTGACCAAACACGCGCTGTGTCTTTACGCCAGCGAACCCGCGCAGAAACCGTTTGCATGGGCCGATCTTCAGCCCGAAGTTGACGCGGGCTTTCGCCGCGGGGTGTTCGTGGATCACGACGGCGAAGCCACGCTTGAGACCTATGTTGTTATGTACGGACCGAGCGGCGAACCACGCATCGCGCATTGCGCCTGCCTAACGGCAGGCGGACAGCGTACCTGGGCCAACGTGACAGATATCGATACGGTTTGCGCAATGATCGACGAGGAATTTTGCGGCCGCTCTGTGAGCGTCGATGGCAATGGCGGACTCAGATTCGCTTAAGCAAAAGTAAGTTGCACACGCAATGATCCGGCAACCGGGTTCGGCAAACCCGGCCTTTCAGTCCATGTCCGCAACGCTTTGGCGAATGCGTCTCGCTAGCCTAACTGTCCCAGAAAATTGTCCCCAGAGAGTATTCCGAGATCTGCTGCGATGCGCTCCCCGCCGGAGCGCCGCTCCTCATCGGGGACAATGCGCCAGATACTTGCGCTCCGAGTGGTTTCGATAGTCGGCACGTTGCGTGCAGAGATCAGGTTATGCACGATAACAAGCGAAGGGTGCAACGGTAACTCTTTCGAGGAACGCGCTGACACGGGTTCGTCGGACTGCGCGAATTCTAGTAAACTCGAGCCATCGCGCTCCGCCGCGAAGTCAATCCACGATGGATTAGTGGGCCGACTCTCATCATCGTACGCCGGACGCCGCGCAGGGAACTCAACTAGCCGCGCCACCGATTTAGGCAAGGAATGTTAATGCACGAATTAGAATCTCGTTTCGCGGCTTGGGTCGTTCGCTCTCGCTGGTTGATTATTATCGCGTCTTTTGTGCTCATCGCCCTCGCTGCAAGTGGTGTCAGGCATCTTACCGTTACCCAAAGCTATCGGGTCTACTTCGGCCCCGACGATCCGAATTTAGTCGCCTACGAAAATCTCGAGAACACCTATACTAAAGACGATTCGATCATCCTCGTGATGGCGCCGAAAGACGGCCAGGTTTTCACCCGAGATTTCTTAGGCGTCGTGGAGGCGGTGAGTAAACAAGCTTGGCAGTTGCCGTACGCAAACCGGGTCGATTCAATCACGAATTTTCAACACACGGAAGCCGACGGAGATGATTTAGTAGTTGCCGATCTCGTTAAGGACGCGAAAAATTTTAGTGACGAGCAATTAGGCAAGGTAAAAAATATCGCCTTGAGCGAACCGCTACTGCGCAATTTTCTTATCGCGGATGACGCGCGGGTAACGGCGGTAAATGTCAACGTTCTGCTGCCCGGCTTAAGCGAAACCGAAGAACTACCGCTGGTGGTCAAGCGCGCACGCGAGTTAGTCGCCGAAACCAAATCGCTACATCCTGATGTCGATATTTATATTTCGGGTATGACGGCAATGCACAACGCCATGAGTGAAGCGGCGTTTAGCGATATGAGTGTCCTTGCACCCATTAGCTTCGGCGTGATGTTCCTCTTAGTCGCGTTTCTCGCCGGTGGTGTGATTGGCACGATAACCACCTTGTTTATTTTTTCGATGTCGGTCGCGGGCGCCATGGGAGTGTCCGGACATTTAGGGTTTCAAGTAACGCCGACGGGCTCGAGCGCGCCGAATATCATATTAACCGTTGCGGTGGCCAATTCGGTGCATATTCTTATTTCTTACTTCCATGAGCTGCGCGAGGGCTTGGCCAAGCACGATGCTATTCAAGAAAGCCTGCGCATCAACTTAAACCCCGTCTCATTGGCGAGTATTACAACCGCGATGGGGTTTCTAGCGATGAACTTTTCGGTCTCGCCACCCTTTCAGCAAATGGGGACGACGGTCGCCACGGGTGTTCTTATATCGTTCCTTCTGTCTGTGACGTTTTTGCCGGCGATGCTGGCGATTTTGCCAACCGGGCGGATCCGACAAAAGTCGAGGGAAGATACCTGGGTTCAAGCCTTTGGGGATTTCGTTGTTCGACGGCGGCGCGGTCTATTGTGGGGCACTGGGATTTTCATCATCGCGTTAATCGCAAACGTGCCGCGCAACCAATTCAACGAAGTATTTTTTCATTGGTTTGATGAAACAATGGAATTCCGGATCGCTACGGATTTTATGCTGGACAATTTGACCGGCTTGTACCAGGTTCATTATTCGTTGGATACAGGCGAATCTGGCGGCATCAGTGAGCCAGAATTTTTACAACTGACAGACGAGTTTGCCGAGTGGTGGCGTGCGCAACCTGAAACCGAACACGTTAAATCGATCACCGATACCATGAAGCGCTTGAACAAGAATATGCACGGCGACGATCAAGCGATGTATAAACTTCCCGATTCTCGAGATCTCGCCGCACAGTACTTACTCCTCTACGAAATGTCGCTACCGTATGGTCTCGATTTGAACAATCAAATCAATGTCGACAAATCGAAGACTCGGGTTATAGCAACACTGAAACCGATCCTCATGAGCGAAACTTTTGCTATTACCGAACGCGCAAGTGATTGGTTAGACGAGCACGCGCCGCAAATCGGGCACGATGAAGGGTCCGGCATGGTCATGATGGCCACGCACATGACCATGCGCAACGTCGTGACAATGGTTTACGGTACGACTGCTGCGCTCGCGCTCATTTCAATCGTGATCGTGTTGGCATTACGTTCAGTCAAGCTCGGCGCACTTAGCTTTGTCGCGAACCTGGCGCCAATTGCTATGGGCTACGGCATTTGGGCCCTCATCGATGGCGAAATTGGTATGGGCCTATCCATCGTTGGCAGTATGACTTTCGGCATCGTAGTCGACGACACTGTCCATTTTCTGAGCAAATACTTGCGCGCCCGTCGGGAACAAGGTCTTTCTGCAGAAGACGCAGTGAGGTATGCGTTCAAAACGGTGGGCCGCGCTTTGATAGTCACCTCCATCGTCCTGGTTGCTGGTTTTCTCGTGCTGTCGACGTCGCAATTCGCGGTCAATGCGAAAATGGGTTTGTCGGTTGCAATTGTTATTGTGTGCGCGCTGTTTACAGTGTTGCTGTTTCTGCCGCCGCTGTTGATGAAGCTCGATCGTGACACGACGCAGCCCTGAGATACCTCTACCTGAGATTAAATAAACTGTTCGATCTATTTTCGTGATAAATCACGAGCAAAGCACGTACCGGCGCGGGCATCCGAATCCGTACGAGTGCTCGGGTCCGGTCGCGGACATTTTTTCGACCGCGTCAGATTACCCTTGAACGAGACAGTGATACCGATCTAATGCAAACACCGGGTAAAGCAGCTCCACGATGACCGACGGTATTAACTTAGTACTTTCGATATCGATTATGTTGCTCCTGTTCGGCGTCGGTTTGAGCACGCCGTTTTCCAACGTACTCGCGGCCGCCCGCCAATATCAATTGATGGCGCGTGGTCTGATTGCGAATTTTGTGATCGTACCCTGCGTTTTCGCCATCGCTCTGCAAGGCGTACCATTAGCGCCGGAGGTGATGATTGGCCTGCTTGTTCTCGCGGCTGTTCCGGTCGCGCCATTGGCACCGCCCTTTGTCGCAATGGCTCAGGGAGACACGGCGTATGCTGTCAGCCTGATGGTACTTGCTGCTGTCCTCGGCCTGCTTCTTACACCGCTAATTCTCGCGCTTAGCTTGCCTGCGAGTGAAGCCGACCTGCAAATCGACACCGTGAAAATTTTTCAGATTCTCCTCACCGTGCAGCTGATCCCGCTCGGCCTAGGAATGATAATCAACCGTGCGCGACCCGCGTGGGCGAAGCAACTGGTGCGCGTTGTGCCGAAGCTCGGCAGGAGCGGTATTTTGGTGACGTTGATATTTATCGCTGCGGGCCAAACCGATCAGATTCTGGATGTGGGTGTGTTGCCTTATGTGGTCGCGCTTGTTTTCATTCTCACGTGTCTGGTGATCGGCGATTTGGCAATGAGAAGGCAAGCATCCGAAATGCGCAGGTCGCTCGCTATATCGACAACGATAAGGAATGGGGCCCTGGCCTTGGTTATCGTTAATTCTAATTTGCCAGGCAGCCAAGCAGTGACGATCGTCTTCGTCTTTGGTTTGTTGTCTTTGATCGTCAGTTTTATCTACGGGAAGTTGATCAGGAATACGCTTTAACGGATCCGAGAGCGAACGGTGCCTACCGTTAGATAAATGCCTATACAGTCGCATGTGCTGCACCGTGCATTCCAAGGCACAATCCGCCACGGCAAAATAGCTGAGACCGGTCTGATACCCAGCAGCACGCGATCGCAGGTTTCTAGAAATTGGATGTCCTAAATGGTCGGCTATTGCTGCGTTTTCGTCGACCAATGTGAATCGCGATGGGAAGCTAAGATTAATCGCTTAACGCAGCGCATCCGTTTTCGCTTTAACGGCCTCTTCCAAGAGCCACTCGCGGAATGCCCTAACGTTTGGGTTGTTCGCCTTAGCGACTGTCGTAAGGCTATAGATACTCCCTGGGAAGGGCAGTTCAAGATCGAACGGCGCGACGAGATTACCCAATTCAAGGTCGCGGTGTGCGATCGCTCTGCGACCTAGGACGACACCGGATCCGGCGACCGCGGCGTCGATGCAATGGTCAGCATGATCGAAGTGAGGGCCTGCACTCGCGTCCAGATCGGCCAGTCCAGCTAGCGCTAACCATTTCGTCCAGCCCGGAGTATTGGGCCAAACTCGTGACAAGGATTCGTCGTGGATCAGGGTGTGGTTCGCCAGATCGGCCGGCGTTTTCAGAGGCGGATCGCCGTAGAGCAGCTCCGGGCGGCACATGGGGGTGGCACAGTCATCTAGCAATTTGTCAGCAACCAGACCTTTGTTATCGCCCAAATTGTACCGAACAGCGACATCCGCTTGATCGGTCGCCAGATCGACCGTGGACACGTTGGCGCCGATGCGCAAATCAATTTCAGGATGGCGCCCAATGAACCGTGCCAACCGAGGTACCAACCATTTGGATGCGAAAGCCGGTGCAACGGTAACCACCACGACACGGTCGCTCCGCGAAAGAGTGGTGAGGTGTTTAATTGCGCGACGAAGTTCTTCGAAACCGCCTCTGACACCCGGAAACGCCAATGCGCCGGCTTCTGTTAATACAATTGCGCGGTTTAGCCGGCGGAACAGTTTTACGCCGAGCTGTTCTTCAAGTGCGCGTATCTGATAACTCACGGCCGCCGGCGTAACGTGCAATTCTTGCGCGGCCTTGGCGAAGCTCAGGTGTCGGGCGGCAGCCTCAAAGGCCTGCAATCCGTTTAGAGAAGGCAAATCGTGCATCGGGCTTCAGAACAGAAAATTTTGTGTGAATGTCAATGATACTCGTTTGTAGACAGGTATAGTTTTCAGTAGATTACGGCTCATTGCGGGACGCCGGGGCGAAGTTAGTCGAGACAGTTTTCTTTAGCAACTTGCGGAAGCTGGGCGGGCTTGTACGGTCGACAATCACGGACAATTGTCGGAATCCACGAAACCTGTCTTTGCTGGTGTTGTGTTCGAGTAAATGATTGGACTCGAGGAGCGCTAGACCGCGACGCCCCGGACAGCCGTGTTGCCTAATGGACCGGCGTCACGTATCAATCTGTCGCCTCATCCTGAACAGCCAAAGTCGATTAACCGATTGTAGGAAGTAAATTTAATGCACGAATTGGAATCTCGTTTTGCGGCTTGGGTCGTTCGCGCCCGTTGGCTCATTATCGTCGTCAGTCTTGTGCTCGTTGCAATCGGCGCGAGTGGCGCACGGCATTTGACTATCACAAATAGTTATCGCGCGTATTTCGGGCCTGAGGATCCCCACCTCGTTGCTTTTGAAGCCATCGAGAATATGTATACCAAAGACGACGGGGTGATGATGGTGATGGCGCCGAAGGGCGGCCAGGTTTTCACTCGAGAGTTTTTGCCCTTGGTAGAAACCTTAACCAAGAAAGCATGGCAGATACCGTTCGCGAATCGGGTCGACTCGATCACCAACTTTCAGCATACGGAAGCCGTGGGAGACGATTTAGTTGTCGCGGACTTAATAAAAGGCGCCTCGAATTTCAGCGATGCGCAACTCGCTAAAGTTAAATCCGTGGCGCTAGCGGAGCCGCTACTCAACAAATTTTTAATCGCCGAAGACTCGAAAGTTACCGCGGTAAATATCAACATCTTGTTGCCGGGCATCAACGAAACAGAAGAACAACCGTTGATGATCAAAAAGGTACGAGAGCTTGCAGCGGAAATAAAATCGATTGATCCGAATGTCGATATTTATATTACCGGCATGGGCGCATTTCACGTTGCCGCCAGCGAAGCAGCAATCCGTGACATGGGCGTACTCATCCCGATAAGTTTTGGCGTGATGTTCGTTTTAGTCGCACTGCTTGCCGGCGGCATCATTGGCACTGTGACAACGGTCTTAGTATTTTCATTCTCCGTTGTGGCCACGATGGGGATATCGGGATATCTGGGTTTTCCGATCACACCTACCGGAGCCGGGACACCGAATATTATCTTAACCGTGGCCCTCGCAAATTCCGTGCACGTTTTGATCTCGTACTTCCACGAGCTGCGCCAAGGACGTAGCAAACATGAGGCCATTGAAGAGAGTCTGCGTGTCAACATAAACCCTATTTCACTCGCTAGTATTACCACGGCGATCGGGTTTCTAAGCATGAATTTTTCGGAATCTCCGCCATTTCAAATGATGGGCACGACGGTGGCAATCGGGGTGATTATCTCATTTATCCTCGCGATCACGTTCCTACCGGCGCTGCTCGCCGTCCTACCCACTGGCCGCATACGCAAAGAGTCTTCGGCAGACGACAAGATCAACGCGTTCGCGAATTTCGTGGTGCGGCGCCGCCGGGGTTTGTTGTGGGGTACGTCGATAGTGATCATCGCGACCGTTGCGAATGTGCCGCGCAACGAGTTCAACGAGATGTTTTTCGAGTACTTCGACGAAACAATGGAATTTAGAATCGGCAGCGATTTCATGCTCGAGAATTTGACCGGCCTCTACAACATCCATTATTCGCTAGATTCCGGGGAATCTGGTGGCATCAGCAACCCTGAGTTTCTCAAACTCACAGACGAATTTGCCGAATGGTTTCGCGCCCAACCGGAGACAGAACACGTCAGTTCGATAGCGCCGACGATGAAGCGTTTGAATAAGAATATGCATGGCGACGATCCCGCGATGTACAAACTGCCGGATTCTCGCGAGCTCGCCGCGCAGTATTTGCTGCTCTACGAAATGTCGCTGCCGTATGGTCTCGATTTGAATAATCAAATCAACGTTGACAAATCTGCGACGCGAGTTATTGCGACCATAAGACCGACTACAATCAAGGAGACTTTAGATATCACTGAGCGTGCCAGCGGTTGGTTGGACGAACATGCGCCCGGCATCGGTCACGGCGATGGCTCGAGCATGATCATGATGTTTACGCGCATGATGCAGCGTAACGCCATAACCACCGTCTTCGGGACAACCTTAGCCTTAGGGTTGATCTCCATTTTGATTGTCGCGGCATTGCGCTCAATTCGGATTGGTGCGCTCAGTCTAATCACGAATCTAGCGCCGATTGGTATGGGTTTTGGTATCTGGGCCATGATCGACGGCGAAATCGGCATGGCGTTGTCGGTCGTGGCCAGCATGACGTTTGGTATTGTCGTCGACGATACCGTGCACTTTTTGAGCAAGTATTTACGTGCCAGAAGGGAAAAAGGCCTGTCTCCAGAAGATGCTGTGAGATACGCATTTAATACGGTCGGACGTGCTTTGATTGTCACCTCGATCGTGCTGGTCGCCGGGTTTCTAGTGCTGTCGACGTCGCACTTCGGCATGAATTCTAAAATGGGATTGTCGGTTGCGATCGTCATTGTCTGTGCGCTCGCCACGGTGATGTTATTCCTGCCGCCGCTATTAATGAAACTCGATAAGGGCACGGACGATCCGGCGGCCAATCCGATTTAGAACATGGCGCTTGCGAATACCTGCGGGCGGCTAAAACCATCGCGCCATGATCGCTTCGACTTGTGACCGGGGTACGGTCAAGGCAGTGTAAAAGCTATTTCGTCGCATATAAGATTACATATAACTAGGGGAGGCGAACTCGACTAATCTTAGAATGAACCGAGTGATCCTTGATCCGTGACGCGAGGCCGATTCGAAGTAGGAAACGAATTCGGCGACGACGGAGTTTCCGAAGTTTCGACACAACCCCCGCCACAGAAGTTCGCGCTATCGGCTGAGATGAACTGGACGATTGCGTAGCTGATGGTGCGTTAGGCTTCTCGCGAATCTACACGACGCCACAAGAAAATTCACCGATTTGGCTCGCTTTCGGACTAAGTAGATCGCGGTTCTTAGTCTGAGGGCGCCGATGCAAACCCACCAACCGGATTGGTCGTCTTATACTCGGTCCCCTATCGAACAGAAACAGGACGTGTAAGGGATGAAAATCGGAATTTTTCTTGGCTACTCCGGACGTAGCATTGATGCCCCGATCGAACACATCAAAGAAGCCGAAGCGATGGGCTGCGATTCGGTTTGGACGGCGGAGGCTTATGGATCCGACGCGCTTACCCCGCTCGCGTGGATCGGTGGGCAGACGACCAAAATCAAACTCGCGACAGGCATCATGCAACTGTCTGCACGCGCGCCCGCAGCGACCGCCATGGCAGCGATAACCTTGGACCAACTCAGTGGTGGCCGCATGATCCTCGGGCTTGGCGTGTCTGGTCCGCAAGTTGTCGAGGGTTGGTATGGTGCGCCTTATAGTCGACCGATCGCACGCACGCGCGAATACGTCAGCATTGTCCGAAATATCCTCGAGCGCAAAGCGCCGCTCGTTCACGACGGCGTGCAGTATCAGATTCCGTTTAATGGGGAGGGCGCTACCGGTCTCGGCAAGCCGCTCAAGAGCATTCTCCATGGTCGATCTGACTTACCGATAGTCATCGGCGCCGAAGGTCCTAAGAACATTGAGCAAACCGCCGAAATCGCCGACGGCTGGTTGTCGATGCTGCTCTCACCTGTCCATTTCGATCGCGTCTATCGGCCGAAACTTGAAGCAGGCTTTGCTAAGGCGAGTCGACCTAAATCGATCAAAGATTTTGACATTTCGATCTCGCAGCCAGTCGTTCCGGGCGACGATATCGACGCTTGTCGCGACGAAGTGCGCCGTTATCTCGCGTTATATATCGGCGGCATGGGGGCGAAGGGTGAAAATTTTCATAAGAATACGGTTGACCGCTACGGCTACGAAGAAGTGTCGACTCGCATACAGGATCTCTATCTAGCAGGAAACAAGGCGCAAGCCGAAGCAGCGATCCCGACCGAGCTCATCGATGAACTCGCGCTCGTTGGACCGAAAGAGCATATGCGCGATCAGTTGTCGCGTTGGCAGGCTTTGGGTATCGATTTCACGATGTTGGTCGGACTCGGCGCGAGCAATGCGAAGCGTCAATTGAAGGCAATACGTGACTTAACAGAGATTCTTTAGTTATTCGCGACAGGCACGGGGCGACAATTTTTATCAACCTTGCCTCGTAAAGATAATATCTACGTGCTGAAGCCGAACCAAAAGCGCGGCTTCACTACTCGATGATGGCGGACGCACTCGGGCCGCTCTGTTAATCGATGGCATAGAACCGACCCTGTTAATCGTCGAATTGAATCCGTAAACGAGATGCCCAGCGAAGAACTGACACATAATGCATCAAATCTAGTTGGCGTGCTATGGATGCTTGTTGCCGTCACCGCGCTAACGGGCATGTTCGCCGTCGCGAAACACTTGATGCATTCTTTGCCGGTTTTCGAAGTCGGCATGTTTCGCTTTGTGATGAGTTTATTGTTTTATCTACCGTGGGTTTTCCGGTCCGGACTCGGCGCTTTGAAAACCGAGCGGCCGCTCGCCCATTTATCTCGCGGTTGCTTCGGTGCTGCGTCGCTTGCGGCCAGTATCTATGCGGTGCATCACATGCGTTTGGCGGATGCCACCGTGCTCGCATTTACCATTCCGCTGTGGACGATCGTTTTTGCTGCTTTGTTTCTACGCGAACGCATTCGACTACACCGATCGATAGCTACTTTTATCGGTTTCATCGGTGTCGTGATCATGGTGAAACCGCAAGCTGGCTTCGAACCGGCTGCCGCGATAGCTGTGTTATCTGCAGTGCTCGCGACGAGTGCGATCACAACCATGAAAAGTTTAACCCGCACGGAGCCGACCGAACGCATCGTGTTCTACTTTCTTCTGAGTGGAACCGTCGTTTTGGGTGTGCCCGCGCTGCTGGTTTTTCAAGCGCCATCGGCGAGCGACTGGGCATGGTTGCTGTTTTTTGGATTTTTAGGTTCGGTCGGCCAGTACTGCATGACTCGCGCCTACAAGGCCGGCGATATGACCGTGATCGCCCCGTTTGATTTCACGCGGGTCATCATTGCGGGGCTACTGGGTTATTTTTTGTTTGATGAATTGCCGGACACCGTCGCGATCGTCGGCGCTAGCGTGATTATCGGATCGTGCGTGTACATTCTTCACTACGAAGCAATGGTACGCCGCTCAGCGCTTGCACCATAAGGCATCGGGTTGGCTTCCCACGAGGTATTTGTGCGTCGTGATACCGAGGTCCCGTCGAGCGTCGGCCGAGATCAGCGCGCCATGAAACTGCCTTCCACAAGTTCTCCCGAGCTCGCTTAAAAAGCGGCGATCGCCGCAAAGCAATTCAAGCATTGACGCGGCGATAGAGTCGACTTGAGCCGCCAGCCCGGCATCGTCACCAGCATCGGTTCCTGTCAGGCCTTTCTCAATGAAGTGGCCAAGTTGCAGGTCAAGCGACGACCTATCGTTGGTCGCGATGCCGAGAATGTCCTCCGTCATAATCGGTGTCTTATTTGAATACATCCATATCACACACATTCGCGGTCCGGAGAGCGCAACGAGATCGCACGATTCGACCAGCGTCCGGGTTGCGGTAAGTGACGTCGCGGCGACAGTACAATCCTCGCGATGCCGAGGTAGGCTGAAAGCAACCTCCTCTTCTGGCCGGATCACTGGCGCTAGGCTAGGTATAGGCTGGTGCGCGTAAGCATTTTCGCAAAGACGCATCACTAAATAGCCCGAACAGGTTTTGATACCCTAGCGCGGCGTACGGCAGGGTCTTACACTGCGCACGATTAGGTAACGAGAAAGGAGTGATTATTTTGTCAACGACGTCCCCGCTTGCGCCACAAAACACACCCGACCTGCCAGCCATCGCTGGTGTCACTTTGCGGGTCGCCAACGCGCGCTATAAAGATTGGGATCGTTGCGATCTCACCTATATTGAATTCGCGGTCGGTACTTCCGTTGCCGGCGTTCTAACCCAAAGCAAATGTCCTTCTAATGAGGTGGAGTGGTGTCGCGAAGCCCTGCGCGGTGGTCGGGCGCGCGGTCTCGTCGTGAACGCGGGCAACGCGAACGCGTTTACAGGTGCGCGCGGTAGGGAAGCAGTCGACCTTATTTTGTCCATGGCAAGTGAGCATTTGAATTGTGCGCGTGATGAAATATTTGTTTCATCGACTGGTGTGATCGGCGTGCCGTTACCCAAAGATCGGGCCGAGGCGGGACTGAAAGTGGCATTCGATGCCAGTCCATGCAGTTGGGAAGAGGCTGCCAGTGCGATCATGACCACCGATACGTTTGCGAAACTAGCGACCACAAGTGCAGTGGTTGCTGGCAAGACAGTTCAACTCAGCGGATTCATCAAAGGTTCGGGCATGATCGCACCCGACATGGCGACCATGCTCGGATATATTTTCACCGATGCCAAAGTGGAAGCAGGGCTGCTACAAGCGATGCTCACGCGCGCGACGCAAAAAACCTTCAATTGCATCACCGTTGATAGCGATACTTCTACAAGCGACACCGTCTTGGCATTCGCCACCGGTGAGAGTGAGACCCCAGAACTGAGAGCATTTGATGACCTTGGTGCGCAAGCATTTCAGGCGGCGCTGGACGATCTGTGTACCCAACTGGCGCACTTAGTGATCCGCGATGGCGAAGGCGCAAGCAAATTCATCGAAGTTGCGGTGAGCGGAGCAAGCTCCGGTGAGAGCGCTAAGACCATCGCTATGAGTATTGCTAATTCACCGTTAGTAAAAACTGCCGTCGCAGGAGAGGACGCGAACTGGGGGCGCGTTGTTATGGCCGTCGGTAAAGCCGGCGAACCCGCGGACCGCGACAAGTTAATGATTAGTTTTGGTGGGATCACCGTCGCCTGCGACGGCGTTGTCGTACCTGATTATGACGAGACGCCAGTGGCAACACACCTGCAAGGTAGCGAGATCAATATCGGCGTCAACATCGGCCTAGGCGATGGCAAAGCGACCGTATGGACCTGCGATCTTACGCATGGATATATTTCAATCAACGCCGACTATCGGACATAATTTTAATTGGGGACAGTATATTCAACGGGCGCTGGCGCCTTGCGCAGCGTTCGGGCTACCTCCCCAGCTGAGCTTAAGTCTGGCCTTAGCGACTCCTTTTAATGAAATATATTGTCCCCAAATTTTCGACTGGATGGACACGAACAGACCATATCGTGAGCAACATACTCACGCGGCATAGGTAAAGAGCTTGGGTATGGTACTGAGCTGAAAATTAAAAGGGTATCTGATGATCTGAAGAACCCGTATGTCTTCGTTGAACAAGTGGCGAGGACACTCCACAAGCGTGGTAGGCTTTCCTCGATTGAGGAGACGACAAGCGCTCTGCAGCGCAATAAGAAGTACCACGCAATGGCGCCACTGCGTGTTGCCAAACTGGACCATGCGTAAACTAACTTGATGACTTCCGCCGTAATCGATATTTGGCTCGTCGATCTCGATCAGCCCCAAGAACGCTATAAGGAATTAAGCGGATGGCTTTCGCCAGATGAAACCGCGCGCGCAGAGCGCTTCTATCAGTCTCGACACACTCATCGTTGGACCGTCGCCCACGGTGCATTAAGAGGAATCCTCGCGGGCTACACGGAGACAGCGCCAAAAGAGATTGGTTTTAATATTGGGGCCAACGGCAAACCGTCGCTCTCGAGCAATCAGGTCGAGTTCAATCTGAGCCATTCGGGATCCAGAGCCATTGTTGGGGTCACGACCGTTGCGCCACTCGGTGTCGATATCGAGCATATTAGGAACATCAATGATATGTCGGCTGTGGCGCAGCGCTTTTTTTCACCGGGAGAACAACGGGCGTTGCGCAACCTCCCCGTCGAACTCCGCCGTGAAGGATTCTTTAACTGCTGGACACGCAAAGAAGCATTTATCAAAGCCACGGGTGAGGGGCTGCAAAGATCGCTAGATTCGTTCGATGTTTCGTTGATCCCGAACGCGCCCGTCGTCTTTGAATCGATCGACGGCGATTCGGTGACTGCCAAACAATGGACACTGAATCATTTTGCCGTTACGACTGAATATATCGGTGCTATGGCGATCCGTTGGCCGGCGCCGGTCACTATTCGACGGCACGAGTTTTAGTACAGGCGGTCCGCCCGGCTTTATTTGTGGATGTGTCGCTGAACGTCGATATCGCGCTGATAGTCGATTTCGCGACCCTGGATCCTCGTCGACACTAACAAAAGCCGGAGATCTTGTGTCGACGTTGCTTGAGCGATTCGTTAAGGATATCGATGCCGATGAACGATCGGGACGGACCGGTGTTTATTCAAAGACACTTCCACACCAGCACTTCACATCCATCTACTTCGGTGTTCGCTGGCACAAATCCCGACATGAAGATGTCGTCCAGAACGGCGTGTTTGTTAATGAATATCGAATTCTCGTCGGCATATTTTTGCATATGACCGGCGATGTCGATGATGCGATCGCTCATTTCTTCCATGGGTACTCCATCGTCGTACAACACCTGGCCAGAATTGATCCCGACGCGAACTTTGAAGTCGGCCTCCATCGCTTTGATTTCTCTGTTGAACTGAGCAAGAGAACGCAAGACATCTTGTCCGGCCGCTATTGCCTGCGTCGTCTCGCGAAAGCAGATCATCACGCCATCGGGTGTCCACGAGGCCTTTAGATAGTCGTAACGGACAATAATCTCGTCCACCAAAATCTTGTAGCGAGAGAAGTCCCGAGTGGCGATCGCGGCGTCCTCGTGCTCTTTCATCCGAGTTGATCCGACCACATCGATCGACAGGAACGCGAGTAACTGTTTTTGCGCTTCGAGCGCTTTCTTCGTATTGGCGTAAAGTTCTAGCAATTCCTCACGACTGGATGGCTCTGGTGTTTCGGGTAACGCCTCAATATTTTTGGCTTGTTTACGCGCTTCATGGCGAATTCTGGTTAGTTGTCGTTTATACCGAGCGGATTTTTTCCATAGGGCAACGTTCATACGCCACCGCTGCCAGCGCGAATCTAACCACGTCCAGACGATGCCGGAAATTATGAGTAGCAGCACTGGCGTAATGTCGATGCCACCTACAACAGTAGGCAAATTTTCCCGCAGAATGTTCTGTGCAGGCCCCGCGAGGCGGTTGACCCAAGAGACAAATCGATCGAGCAATAGGAATTGCGAGTACCCGCCGTAGAGCGTGATGCACAGCGCGATAAAATAGGCCATTAGGCAAAGTCTCAGCAGCGAAATTATTTTGCCGAGAATAAAAACCAAGAAGCCAAGGAGGGTGGCACCGACTGCGTGCATCACGCGATCTTACCAATTCCACTAGGGATAGCGAGTAGGGCATGCTCTACAGTCACAATTCTTGACGCATTTTTAAATCAGATCCTGCGAATTTCTTAGTCGTTCATTAGGTTTTCCAAGCGTGACTCCCTGTGCAAGTGCTGCGATTCACTCCGTATTTTCAGAAATCGAACGTCCATCGCGGATATCTGCGTCATTTGAACCCACGCAATCCATCTACTTGATCGGCAATGTGCCTCGCAGTCGCAACTATTGCCGAACAATAATCCACCCTCATCTAGCTGGCCGAAATAGGCAGTCTAAATGGGACAATAGAGGGAACAGTGCGTGATTTAACAAACGCCAATCAAATCATGGCTTATTGCCTTGCGCGCAATACCCTTGGACATGGGTAACGCGGATCTTGCGAACACGCCTTGATAATCAGCCCCGCCCCGTAGCCAATCGGAATAATTTCGCAGGGTAATTCGAATACCCTTGAGCTAACTCGGGCTTCCTTAAGTTGGCAACGGGTGCTCGTCACTTTTCCGGAAAAATGTCGCCACTTGAACGAACTGCCTACGCGCCGTGCTATCGGATCGGATTTCTAGCCGACAATCGTGGATGGGCTCACGGCACGATAACAATCGCGACCCGTACAGCGACGCGCGCAATAGAGCAGGTATAACCAGCCAAAAAGGCTATTCGACCAGTATTTCGTTGGGATAACTGAGTCGTATGGTTCCGATCGCGGCTATTTTCTGAGGTTCTACTTTCCGCCTTTGCTCTTTATACTGTATTTATGTCCAGTACTTTAGAGCGTCTATCGGACCTCGTCAATCAACAATCAATCTATGCAGTATGTAACAACTGTCGCCGGATGACCAAGCTTCGCTGCGGGTTGCTACTACACACTCATGGCGATCTTTCCATTAATACCGTCGCTGCAAAACTGCGTTGCAAGCAATGCGGTTCGAGAGATTGCGGCGTACGAATTGTTTGGTCTCCCTAATCGGATAGTCAAAAATTCCGCAGTACGATCCCATGAACCGTTGCGCGGCGAGCACTACCGTTTTGCTTAATCATGTGCTCCCACCGATATCCGGCAGGCACTGTGTCGCCAAAGTTGGCCGTGATGCTCAATACTCGCAACGCTTTACCATGGCGCGTGGGGGGCTTAAAAATCCGGCACAGAGCGGAAATATTGACGCCGCGAGGGCCCAGCTGAATTGCTGGCATTCTATGGGTCGCATCACAATCCGCGGGCAGCGTACAAATGGTTTTACCTTGGACTTGCGCGAAGCGGTTACACGATCGCATCTGAAGATCAAAACGACTCGCCTCCTTACTAGTGCGGATCTGTCGGCGATTTTCGCAAGGAGTCACTAGTCAGCGATTTGCTTGCGGTACTCGGATTCGAAAAGCCCAACCAGTTGGATAAAGAAGCACCGCAATTTCTGATGCCTCTTGATCGACACAACGAAAATTCTTCTCGAGTGGCTTCAAGTCGCAGATATTCATTGAAACGACATAGGGTGCGTCGACGACGTATAGACGATTCAAGTTCGAAGCTGTCGAATTAGCCAACGTTGCCAAGGGGTATGTCGTTAGGGGCACCTGGTGTGCGGTTCTTTTACTTACCATACGTTATCTTTTCGTACATCCGTATCTGGCCTCACAACTAGCAGCGGCCTCACCTAGGACGCTTGCGTGATTCGTTTATACCGAATACGGATACGCCATCG
>JBLFWZ010000049.1:0-20894 GCA_047611905.1 Gammaproteobacteria bacterium
GGCGGTGGGGCAAGGTCTCAGATCGGCCAGGGCGTATCTACGATGAAGAACGGGCGGAAGTCGCGACCGTTATGGAACCGTACAAATGGTATCCACAGCGCGCCGGGCGAGTCGATCTGATCTGGCCGCGTGCTATCGAGACCGGTCGGATTAGCGATCCGACAGTGCGCCAAGAAGTGGCGAAATTGCTCATGCAGTCCCGTACAGCGGAATGGACCGCGCAGCGCGCCCGGGCAGCCCAAGAGAATGGACGGCCCCAAGGACCGGAAGGTTCCTTAGGTAAGCTCGCCTCGAGCCATGTGGCGCGGGCGGCGGCGAGAGTGCATACCTTAATTGGCGGTGCGGACGCGCTGCTAGAAGGATCAGATGGCGCGTTAAACGGGACCATTGCGGAAATATTGTTGTCGGTACCGGCCACCTCGATTGCCGGCGGTACAGACGAAATCCAACGTAATATCATCTCTGAGCGGGTTCTCCAGATGGCGAAAGAGCCACGCATGGATGGCGGACCATTCCGTGATGTGCCAAAAAATCCCACGCGCGAGCGTTAGCCTGTACGAGCGTGGCGCGCAATTGGCAGGTGGGGGTTTTAGGACATGCCTCCCACTTGCCGTAAAACCTTGCCGCTAGTGGCAGTACCTTTTGGCCGCGCTTGGCAGTATTCTAGGGAATATCGCTCAATGTAAGTGAATCCTTCCAGGAGATAGCCCATGTCATATGATCTTGTTATTCGCAACGGAACCGTGGTTGATGGCACGGGTGCCGCGCGGATCCGGGCAGACGTTGCCGTGACTGATGGTCGCATCGTTGAAGTCGGTAAAATCGATGGCCGCGCAAAAGAAACAATTGATGCCACCGACTTGATCGTCGCACCGGGTTTCGTCGATCCGCACACGCATTACGACGCGCAAATCTGCTGGGACGATGTGACCTCGCCATCCTGTTGGCATGGGGTGACCAGCGTCATGATGGGCAACTGCGGGGTTGGCATAGCGCCCTGTCGTCCGGAATCACGCGAAATCGCCGCCTGGGATTTAGTCAACGTCGAAGCTATTCCGTTCGATGTGCTAAAGGAAGGCGTTACTTGGGACTGGGAAACTTTTCCTGAATACATGGACGCAGCCGCCAAGCGCGGTTCCGGTTTGAATCTCGGTTTTCTCGCTCCGCTTACCCCGTTCCGCCATTACGTGATGGGTGATGAGTCGATGGAACGCGCTGCGACCGACGACGAGCGTGGTGAGATTAAAGGCTTGCTGCACGAGGCGATGGAAGCCGGTGCATTCGGATTCACCACGACAAATGCCGGACAGCACGTTGGCTTCCAAGGCCGACCACTCGCCTGCCGTCTGGCGAGCGAAGAAGAACTGCGCGCTTACTGCAATGTATTGCGCGACCTAGGTCGCGGCACGATCGAACTGGCATTAACTAACGAAGTGTCGAAAGTCGATGCTTCCGAGCGTGCACTGCTCGATATGCTACTCACCGAAAGTCAGCGCCCGGTAACGTGGCTCGCGCTGCTCAATCGGGACGATAAACCGAATGCTTGCCAAGAAACTTTGGTTGAAGTCGCCGACTTAATTGAACGCGGCGGTATTCCACAAACCACCTGCCGGCCGTTCATTATCCAGATCGATCTGCGTACGCCGTTCATTTTCGCCAACATGGATTGTTGGAATCCGGTACTAAACCGAACCGTCGATGAACAGATTGCGATCTTGAGCAACACGGAATTCCGCAGCGCATTTAAAGAAGCACTGAAACGTCCGTTGATCTTCACCTCGAATTGGGAAGTGATGACGGTCTTACAAGTTGGCGAACCTGCGATGGAAAAATACGTCGGAAGACGTATTTCTGAGATCGCTAAGGAACGTAATGTGTCGCCGGTTGACGCGTTCCTCGATCTCGCCATCGAAGACAAGCTCGCCATGCAGTTCAACTACGAACTGTTTAACGCCGACGAGAGTCGTATCCCCGAATTAATCACCGATCCGCGCACCATGATCGGTCTATCCGACGGCGGCGCACATGTGGATGCGCTGTGCGATGCGGGCTACTGCACGTATTTACTGGGAACCTGGGTTCGCGAAAGAGAAGTGCTTTCGCTGGAACGAGCTGTCCAACGGATCACGACAGAACCGGCGGATTTATTAGGCATTAAAGAACGCGGTCGTATTGCGCCTGGAATGTGCGCGGATTTCGCGATTTTTGATATGGCGACAGTCGGATCAGACAAAACCGGAATCATGCGTAATGATTTACCCGGTGGCGGGCGCCGCCTAGTTGTTCCTGCACGCGGCGTCGAGTACACGATTGTGAACGGCAAAACGCTGTTCCAACATGGCGTTGATTCCGGTGTACGTAGTGGCCAGGTGATGCGATCCGGGCGCGCTTAAAGCTGCTAGTTCCGTTATGCGCAACGTTAATTTAGGCGGTCTCTCCGTATCCGCGCTGGGCTTGGGCTGCATGAGCATGTCGCAAGCCTACGGCCCGCCGGATGCGCAGGAATCTGGGCGTACCTTACATCGCGCGCTGGACATCGGTGTTACGTTTATAGATACCGCGAATGCTTACGGCGTTGGACATAACGAAGAGTTGATCGGTCGGGTGTTATCGTCTCGGCGCGACGAATTTGTACTCGCCACGAAATTCGGCATCGTGAAACATCCCGACGGCAAACGCGGTATAGATGGCCGGCCCGAATTCGTGGCTGAGCGCTGCGAAGAAAGTTTGCGCCGATTGAACACCGATGTGATCGATCTGTATTACCTCCACCGACTCGATCCGAATGTCCCGATAGAAGATACGGTCGGTGCGATGGGCCGCTTGGTCGAGGCTGGAAAAGTCCGCCATCTAGGCTTGTCCGAAATATCGTCAAAAACATTACGCAAAGCGCATGCTGCGCACCCGATCACGGCTGTGCAATCTGAATACTCGCTGTGGACCCGCGATCCCGAATCCCACGTACTACCAACGTGCCGCGAATTAGGTATCGGCTTTGTGCCGTTTAGCCCGCTCGGCCGTGCCATGTTAACTGGCGCGATCACGAACGGTGATGAATTACCGAAAGATGACATGCGCGCAAATATGCCGCGCTTCATGGGCGAAAATTTCGTACACAACTTTGCTGTCGTGCAGAAATTCTTGAAGTTCGCACAGACCAAAGGCGCGACCGGCGCGCAAATAAGTTTGGCCTGGCTGCTCGCACAGGGCGAAGGTATCGCGCCGATCCCTGGAACCAAGCACGTGAAATTTTTAGAAGAAGACATGGCGGGTGTCGACATCGTGCTGGACGACAAGGATCTTGAATTCCTGGAAGCGTTATTCGCGGTCGATAATATTGTTGGGCATCGTTATCCCGCCGCGTTACAGAAATCGATAGATAGCGATTGAGGCCTGTTTATATTTCAGCGACCCGGGTGCCGTGACTCTGTTATATGGCCCAGCAAGGTAGCGGCAACACAGGGGGCGATAAACGGCCCCGAGTTGGTCACAATCTCGCACAACGCCGCACGGCATGACGGAAGCAATGAACGATAACGTCTATCTTAAACAGTCCGAGCAAGCGCAGACCGAACTTTTGTTGTGCTTGCGCGCCCTTGAAGAAGTTCAGCAGTCGATTCAATTTCAACATATCCGAACCGCCCAGATCGCGTTAAAAGAGGCAACTGCCCCCGCGCTCGCCACGCTGGCAACGTTGTTGGACACCACGACGGCTGTTCCGGATCCTTACCGAGACGTCGACATCGCATTCAGACAAGCCTTTGCGTTCTTACGCAACGCTATCGAAATCTTTTCTAGTCATGCGGGTGCGGATTTCGGCGCTTTATTTATCTCTAGCCGCTCCCAGCAATGTAGTGCCTTGGAGCTTTTATATCGGTGGCGAACCGAGTTAACTGTTATCGAACCTTACTTTCGGATGGCGGACGATGCCCGTTCGATTGCGGCGCTTGGCGGCAATGGTGCATCGGTTGGTATTACCCATCACCGAGCCAACGACACACACAACGAATATTCGCTCTATGTTCCCGAAACTTATGATCAGAACAAACAGTGGCCACTCATTGTCTGTCTTCATGGCGGTTACGGTAGCGGCAACGACTATATTTGGTCGTGGTTAAGAGTCGCGCGCAGCCGCGGCTACTTACTACTCTCACCGAAATCGCACGCGCAGACATGGTCGATTGTGCAGCCGCCTGTGGATGTTAATTCGATCATGACGATGCTCGATGGCGTGCTGGAAAACTACGCGGTCGATTCCGCGAGAGTCTATTTGTCCGGCTTATCGGACGGCGCCACGTTTAGCTACATACTCGGCTTACAGAATGCCAACCGTTTCTGCGCGCTCGCACCGATCGCAGGGGTGTTAAGTCCGGCGACCGACATTATGCTGCGTGCCGGTCTCGGCAAAGAACTTCCCATGCATGTTATCCACGGCGCACACGACGCAATTTTCCCCGTGCAGAGCGTCCGCTCAACCAATACCTTGCTGACGAAATTAGGTTACGACTTAAAGTACACTGAATTGTCCGATTGGGGTCATGCGCTCACTTACGTCATTAACGAAGAACTCGTTCTGCCGTGGTTCGAAAAACTATCCGGGACGACGCATTAAGCAGATTCACGGATCCGACAGCCATCGACCAGTAATCGCCATTGACGCACCGCTCAAGGAGCAATCCCGATGATAAAAATCACCATATTCGTTGCCCGTAAAGCCAGCTTAACGTTCGAAGAATTCGATACCTATTGGCGCGAGAAACATGCGCCATTGATAAAAAGCGTCACGGATTTTTCGCGCCACGTACGCAAGTACGTGCAGTCGCATCGGACAAGTAGCGGCGTGCCGCTCGCACAAGAAGCGGATTACGATGGCGTAGCCGAACTGTGGTTTGACTCGGTTGAGTCACTCGATACGGCATTTACAGAGCCTAAATATATGGAACTCATTCGGCCGGACGAGCTCAAGTTCGTTGATCTAGATCGTAGCGTCTCGTTCGTCAGTGAGGAGTTTCAAGTCATTTGATCCAAGTGGCGTAGATGCACTACGTCAACGGCACAACCGACTGAGTGGAGATACGTCATGGCGTTGCAAACACTAGCACCCGACTCGACAACCGAAACCATCCTCCAAGCGATGGCGGATGACGGCGCGGCGATCATTGCGGATGTGTTGCCGCGCTCAACCCGCGAGCAATTCACCGGCGAAGTAATGCCCTACATAGAACGTACCCCCATGGGTAACGACGAATTTACGGGTCGCAATACCCAGCGAACCGGCGCGCTGGTGGCTCGTTCTCCCACCTGTCGAGAGGTGGTGACGAATCAAACGATTCTTGCTGCGGCACGTGAATTTCTCGCACCGTTCAGCGAGCGGATTATCTTGCATCTTACCCAAACCATCTATATCCACCCCACTCAAGGCGCGCAGACATTACATCGCGATAGGCTCGCCTGGGGTACACACTTGCCGGCGGAAATAGAGCCGCAGTTCAACACGATGTGGGCGATAACGGATTTCACCGCCGACAACGGCGCAACACGGGTGATCCCAGGTAGCCATAAATGGGACTGGGATCGGCGCGCGGATCGCGACCAGTTTTGCCAAGCGGAAATGACGGCCGGATCCGTGCTGCTTTATTCCGGTAGCGTATTGCATAGTGGTGGTGAAAATAAGTCGCAAGAGTCGCGCCTTGGGATCAACATTACCTATTGCCTTGGTTGGCTACGGCAGGAAGAGAATCAGTATTTGTCTTGCCCGCCGCATATCGCGAAAGATCTCGATCCGGAGCTACAAGAATTGTTGGGTTATACGCAAGGCAACTACGCGCTCGGGTATTACTCAGATCCCGAATCACCAGGCGAGCGCGCCGACATATTAGCCCCTGAAGCGGCGCTGGGTCGTAGACCCCGACCGAATGCGAAATTCTCATCATCGGATTCGCCGAGTGAGGTCGTCGCGACGGAGTCTCGTTAAGAATCTTTCCACTGCCCATCAATTAAAAAAATCAAGGAGTCGGAACATGCAGGTCCCGCAACTAGAAGAATATTCAAAGAAATACGAACACATCAATTTTCAACGCGAAGATGGCATCCTGCAGATTTCAATGCACACGAACAATTCCGATTTGATTTGGGGTTTTGGCCCGCACCAGGAACTTGGGTATTGCTTCGCCGACATCGCCGCCGATCTCGAAAACAAAGTGATTATTTTTACTGGCTCTGGTGATACGTTTATTCATAAAGAAGACTTAGGCGGCGGCGGAGTCGACGCCAAAGTCTGGAGTGAACATGTCATACCGGACGCGAAACGATTACTGATGAATTTGTTAGAAATTCAGGCACCGATGATCGCGGCAATCAATGGCCCGGCGACAGTGCACGCGGAACTTGGCGTGCTATGCGACATCGTACTCGCCGCGGACCATTCGACATTTCAAGACGCGCCACATTATCCCAGTGGTCTGGTTCCTGGCGACGGCGTACATATTGTTTGGCCAATGTTATTGGGCATGAATCGCGGTCGCTATTTCCTGATGACCGGCCAAGAATTATCCGCCCAAGAGGCGCTTGATCTCGGCGTCGTGAATGAAGTGATGCCTCAAGCAGATTTATTAAAACGGGCATGGCAACTGGCGCGCGGTATCCGCACGCGACCGGAAGTTACCACGCGTTTGACGCGTGAGGCGATGCTGCAACCGATTAAGCGAGCGATGCTGGAAGCCTTGCCGTACGGACTAGCGCTTGAAGGCTTGGCGGCCTGCGATCACTGGCCGACAGAATTTAAGATCGAGAAACTGTAGCAGCGCTCCCGCTTTGCGCCGCGTTTAGGTCAAAGCGGGTAACTCTACCAAGGCTCGGTATACGGCCGGACGTCGATTTCGAATGTCCAGGCCGTGCGGTTTTGACAATGGATGCTCCAATACACTTCAGCAATGTCGTCGGGTTGTAGGATCCCATCGGCCGGCCTGTCGGCATAAATTTGGGGAAATAATTTTCTCGAGTTGTCGTTATCAATTGGCCCGTCGATTACCACGTGCCCGATATGGATCCCTTTCGGACCTAGCTCGCGCGCCATACTTTCGGCGAGCGCGCGCAGCGCATGTTTACCGCCGGCGAAAGCCGCAAACCCGTCTTTGCCACGCAGACTCGCCGTCGCACCTGTAAACAATATCGTGCCGCGGCCGCGCTCGAGCATCACCCGTGCAGATTCCCGTCCGACTAAAAATCCACCGAACGCGCACATTTCCCAAACTTTACGATAAACGCGGCTCGTTGTTTCCAAGATTGGGTAACTCACGTTGCCACCGACGTTAAAGATCGAGACTTCGATTGGGCCTATCGTGGACTCTATTTTTTCGATAAGGGCTTTTACTTCGTCTTCGTCACGCGCATCTGAGTGAAGGCCGGTCGCTGTTCCACCGGCAGACTCGATTGATGCGACCAGCGTGTCGAGATCGCCGCGCCGGCGGGTTGCCACAATATGAAACCCTTCGCCGGCAAAACGTCGTGCGATGGCGGAGCCTAGATGATCGCCAGCACCAATGATGAGCGCGACCTTTTTATGCTCAGTTGTTGTCACTTAATTCAAACCTTCGTTTTATTTGAGAGCGAGAAATCTATTTAGCTGCAGGGCCCGCCTTGTTCCTCCAGCGGCTCATACCTTCTAACCACCGATCGACGTTGGTGGCTTTGCGAATCATGTAATCGTGGACGACCGGATGCGGAATAATGAGAAATTCCTCGCGCGCCATCGTCTCGATCACACAATCAGCCAGTTGCTCTGGTTCGATCATACCGTCGACGCTCGCAACCGAGGCGCCGTCCGGGCGATCTGTCATGGGGGTGCGCACGGCTTGCGGTGCCAGCACCGACACGACCACGCCTTTATCGCGATATTTTATCGACGCCCATTCCGCGAACGCCACAGCCGCATGTTTTGATACGGAATACGTGGCCGATTGAATATGGCTGAGCAAACCAGCAGCGGAGGCCGTGTGAATTAGATAACCGTGGCCTCGCGCGGCCATCTTCGGCGCCACGGCGCGCACGGCATAGACGTGGGCCATAACGTGTATGTCCCAATTCAGCTGCCACTCATCGTTTGAGACGTCTTCATCGCCTAAGCGCGCAATGCCGGCGTTCGAACAGAAAATGTCGATCGGACCCAGCTCGCGTTCGACTCTCTCTACCAAGTTTTGAATGTCGCTTTCTTTCGCGACGTTACACGGCACGGCCAAACCATTGACCTCGGCTGCGACTTTTTCGAGCAAGTCGACTTGCAAATCCGCGACGGCCACCGCTTTGGCGCCTTCGGCGTGAAAGCGCCGCGCCAAGGCTGCTCCAATGCCGCTGGCACCGCCGGTGATCACCGCGATTTTATTTTTGACATCCATAAGGACTCCTTAACAAGTAGGGCCGGCATCTACGATTCGCCATTAGAATCGTTATTCCCATTTCTCACTGGAAATGTGTTTGGTTCGATATCTATGGCTCGATTGCTGCGTGTCAGACCTGATGCGACTAATTGCCAAACACTCTCTTAAGGTGCTCTTCGCTGGGTTTCGTAGTAATTAATGACACACCGATAACACACAGCACAGAGGTAATCGCGCCGAGCGCGCCGCATGCAAATGGATTTGGCGCCTGGCCAATGAGCCAATTTCCAGCGATTTCGAATCCGCCGCCAGCGAACCACTCGGGGTTCAGCAAATTCGCTTTCAGAACGATGAAGGTCAGTCCGCCGCCGAAAAAACCGGCCAAGGCGCCGGCTTTAGTCGTGCCTTGCCATAAAATGCCGGCGAAGATTGGACCACAAGTGGCTGAGATCATGCCGCCAATGCCGGCAGCAATAAGGATTGCAACGTTCATAGTTTGCGATTCCCAGGCGAGCCAGATCGATCCTGCAACGACGACGACCGATGCGATGCGGCTAATGATTAAAGACACACGGTCGATGGTTTCCTCACTTGGGTTTTTCTTAAGGCGCGGTGCGATCGAGCGGCGATAGATGTCGTTGGCGAAAACTTGCGAAGTGGAAACGACTAAACCGTCCGCTGTCGACATGATTGCGGCAAGTACGCCGGCGCCGATCATGGCGGCTAACCAAGTCGGTAAGGTGGCGATAAACAGCGCTGGAATCGCATCGTTGGCATTTGCACCAGGCAACAATTCATCGCCGAGCACAGCACGCGCTAAGATCCCGCCGAGGGCGATTGTCGGCAGGATCATGCCGAACACAAAAGCGAAGGCGATGAATCTCACTTGATCGCGATCGTCCTTCAATGCCCACAGCTTGTTACCGATATGGGGTAGTAGGCCGAGCGGCAAATGCATGATGAAAATCGCCAACACATCCCACCAAGAGTTTAGGATGCCGCTATCTGGATGAAGTGGTTTCAGCAAATCGGGATCTTGGGCTTCTAGCGATCGGATCATGCCGTCATAGCCGCCTTCCACACCAAAGCCGTTAAAAAACATCACCGAGACAGCGACTGCGAGTAATAACATGAGCGCGCCTTGCACGCCGTCTGTCAATATATCTGCGTGCGCGCCACCGATCACAATATAGAACATGACAATGACGGCGGTGATGACGAGTGCTGGGAAGAGTTCGACACCCATCATTCTATTGAACATGATGCCGCCCGACAGTAACTGGCCGGCGAGATAAAACATCAGCAGCATGGAAAAAATGGCAACGCATAAACGCAGCACTTCCGAGTCGAATCGATCGCCAAGGTATTCTGGCATCGAGCGCGTTCCGAAGTTTGCACCGGCGCGGCGGATACCGCGCAAGCAAATCGTTAAGCCGACGTACGCCCCGAGCGGATAGGCGAGTGAGTACCACAAGGTTGAGAAGCCGAATTTATAGGCGAGTGCCGGAATACCAATGAACGTGCCGCCACTGGCCGCGGTGGCAGTAAGCGCAAACGCTAAGAATAGGGGACCGTAGCCACCGCGCGCAGTCGCGAAATCGTCGCTACTGTGTACTCGACGCATGCCGAGATAACCGAACACCATCATGGCGACGATGTAGACGATCAGAAAAAACCAGCTCCACGAGCGTAAATTCGGGTCGATTTCGAGCATCGAGCTATCCTTATTGCGATTTTTTTGAGCGCGAACTATAGCCGTCGACTGCAGCGACGGCTAGGTTTGCGATGGACGGTGCGTTGTAGCTTCTACCAGGCTGCTTCGAGCAACGGCAACACGTCTTCGGGTCCGTTGATGGGGCGTGGATTTGTTGGGATCCAAAAATCCAACATCGACTCTTCGGCGATTGTCGGCAAGATTTCGCGGCTGACGTTCGCATCTCTCAATCGACCCGGTAAATCGAGGCTCGCGACGAGCGCTTGAATTTGGTCAGCCGCAGATGTCTGCGCATCACCCATCGCATCAGCAAGAACGGTTTGCCGATCGCCGTTGACGGAAAAATTGTAGCGCAAGACATGCGGCAACATCACGCAAGAGGTTTCACCATGGGGCATCCCAGCCGTGCCACCGAGCACATGACCGATGCCGTGGCTTGCGCCCAAGTCGACGCCGGTTGACACCCCTTGCACGGACAACCACGCGCCGATCAGACAATTGAGCCGATTATCGAGATCCTGAGGATGGCTCTTCGCTCTTGCGAGCGCCCGCGGCAAGATGCGCAGGGCATGTAAGGAACTTGCTTCGGTGATCGGTGTAACGTTAATCGAGCACCATGTTTCGACGGCGTGATCGACGGCTCGGATGCCGGTGCCAAAGAATAATCGTGACGGCGTCGCAACGGTCATCGCCGCATCGAGAATCACAACATCTGGTGCAGCGCTCGCATGAAATAGCGCTTCTTTGCGCGGGATACGTTCGTCAGTGACACCAGCGTAAGCGGTAAATTCGCCAGCCGATAAGGTCGTCGGGATCGCGATGTACGGCAAGGTAGCTGGCAAGACCTTTTCTGTAATGCGGATCTTGTCGATGTCATCCGCTGTTGTGATGTTGTTAGCGAGCGCCAAACAGGCCGCTTTCGTCGCATCGCACACGGAACCACCGCCCAAGGCAACAACGAGATCGCAATCGTTGTCGCGCAAAGTGTTCGTCATACGGATCACATCTTCACGTGGAGAGTGCGCGCGAATGCCGCTCACTTGCGCCACACACGCTTTGCCAAGCGCCGCTTTAACGGTTTCCCCTAAACCGCCAGGACCTGTAAGACTGGTATTGGTGACGAAAACCACCCGTTTCGCGTTACGACGTTCGAGTTCTTCCGCCAGCGCGCTGGCGACGTCTTTGCCGTAGACAACTTCTTGTTGCGGCGGCGGGGTGAAACGTCCTGATTGGGTCATCGTGCGGTACTCCTTGTTCGTATTTAAGTTTTCTCGGCGCGCGAGTCCTCTCGTAAGCAGGCTAACGCATGGCAATTCGTTCAATGTCCCATTTATACCCGATCGTGCGTGAGTCATGCGAGAACGGCGAAATATTGTCCGTTAGTGGAGCAGCGGACCCGGGCGAATTCGTCGCCGGGTAATGCCGAACGCGATACGCGAAATGTTGCCGCGCACAATGAGCGTCATCGCTTGATGATAGAAAAATGAAAATTTGATGCGGCGAAACCCCGATCAAGATCGGTGTACCATTCGCACTCGACAATAAAATTATAAACGACGGGAGAACGCCCAGATGCTGCTACTCGAAGGGATCAAAGTGCTCGATCTTACCCAATACCTTGCCGGCCCCACTGTCGGACGGTTGATGGCGGAAATGGGCGCCGAAATTATTAAAATCGAAATCGCTCCCGGCGGTGATCCTGCACGTGGACTACCTTTCGCAGAGGATGGGCGCAGCGGCTATTTCATCCAACAAAATCGCGGCAAGAAAAGTCTGGCGCTTGATTTGAAGAAACCAGAGGCGGATGCAATCCTGCGTGAGCTAATCAAAAAAGTGGATGTGGTGGTCGAAAATTTCGGTCCCGGGGTGATGGAGAAAAAAGGCCTCGCCTGGGATTCTGTGAAAACGATCAACCCGAAAGTGATCATGGCATCGATATCCGCGTACGGGCGCGAAAGCCCGCTGTCGCACAAGACCGGCTACGACTGGGTTGCGCAAGCTTTTTCCGGAATCATGCATATGACGGGTGATCGCGACGGCCCACCTTTGCCGGTTGGCATTGGTATCGCCGATGTAAGCAGCGGCGTGCACGCATTCTCGGCCATCGGTTATGCGCTTTTTCACCGTTCGAGAACGGGTGTTGGGCAGTGGCTGGATATCAGCATGGTCGATTCGATGTTCCACATGCACGATATTTCATTGCAAGGATTTACCCTGACGAAAGGCAAGTTCAAACCGCATCGACAAGGTAATCATCACGAATTGATTGCGCCGTTCGGGGTGTTCAAAGGACCGAGTGGTTACATTTGTATCCTTTCCTTGCAACCGCAATGGAAGAACATATGCGCAGCCATTGACCGCCCGGAACTCGAAAACGATCCGCGCTACATCGATGGGCCGTCGCGAGGTAAGCGACAAAAGGACCTCATTGAGATCATCGAGCAATGGATGACGGCGTTCCCAGACAACGATGCCGTGCTCGAACATCTGGAAAAATTTAGAGTGCCCGCAGCGCCGGTTATGGATCCGTCTGAGGCGATTAATCATCCATATTTTAGGGAACGCGGCATGATTAACGAAATCACTGATCCGGTGATGGGCGAGATGGCGATCCCAGGTTTTCCGCTGCGATTTTCCGAGCAACCGGAGCGTTTGGATCTCATCGCGCCGACCTTAGGGCAGCACAACGCAGACGTGCTTGAAGGCACCTTGGGCTACTCGAGCGAAAGAGTGAAAGAACTCGAAAGCGCCGGTGTGTTGGTATCAAGGGATCGCTAGCGCGGATTTCACGGCCGCCGTAATTCAATTGCCGGCCCCAAATTATGGTGCGAATGAATCCCGAACGAAGCCCTCGAACGGCTTCGCATTCATAACGCGACGGCACCCTAGTTTGCTTGCGATTACAAAACTTACAATGAAACGGTTAAACGTCGGTGGCGTTAACAACATGACGAGGTTTATTCCATGCACGAATTAATGCGTAAAACGATGGCCGAACAAGCTGCGCTGGTAAAAAGCGGTGCGGTCTCAGCTACCGAATTAGTTGAAGCCGCGATCACATCGATTGAGGCCTTAAACCCGAAAATAAACGCCGTTGTGATCCCAATGTTCGACATCGCGCGCGAAGCCGTTAAGAACTTAAAAGGTGACGAAGCGTTCAGTGGCGTACCCATGTTGCTCAAAGACGTGGTCGCCGAATACGCCGGCTCACCCATGACCGAAGGCTCGCGTTTTTTGCAAGGCTACGTGTCGCCGCGTGATTCCGAACTCGTTGCACGTTATAGAAGGGCTGGGTTTATTGTTTGCGGTAAAACGAACTCCCCTGAATTTGCATCCAAGCCCACCACCGAACCAGAACTCTACGGCGCGACGAAAAACCCGTGGGATTTGACCCGCTCACCGGGTGGTTCGTCGGGCGGCGCTGGTGCGGCTGTTGCCGCCGGCATGGTCTCGGTGGCGCATGCGAATGATGGCGGCGGGTCCACTCGCGTACCAGCCGCAGCTTGTGGCTTGGTGGGACTCAAAGGCACTCGCGGTCGGAACCCGCTAGGACCAGACTACGGCGACATTGGCGCTGCAGGATTGCTATCTGAACATGTGGTCACGCGTACCGTACTGGATAACGCATTGATGCTGGACGTAACAGCGGGCGCCGACGTGGGTGCACCGTTTTATCCGCCGCCACCGCTGCGACCGTTTGCCGAAGAAGTCGGTGCGGACCCGGGTCGCTTACGCATCGCCTTTAGCGATCAACCCGTCATTCCGACTGAAGTTGATCCGGAGTGCCAATCAGCGGTTCGTGAAATCGCGAAACTCTGTGAAGATCTAGGCCACGACGTCGTTGAAGCGAAGCCGGTTGCTGCGAGCGATAATTTTCATAAGAATTTCACCACGGTGTGGCTCGGCATGGTCGGCTGGATGATCCGCGATTGGGAGCGTCGCACCGGGCGCAAAGCCGAACAAGACCTGTTCGAGCGCCACACCTGGAAGATGTACTCGTTGGACGCTAAAACTCATCCCTCGGATTTCCTCATGGCGGTGCAAGACTTGCAGGTGTATGCGCGGCAAATTGCCCCGTTTTTTGATCGATATGATGTATGGCTTACCCCGACCTTAACGCGCACTGCGCCGCCGCTAGGCTGGTTTAACTTCGATCCAAAGAATCCGCATCAAGCGACTGAGCGCATGGAGCAGTATCCGCGTTTTACTTCACTCGCGAATGTGACTGGCCAACCAGCGATCTCGTTGCCGTTGTGTTGGAGCAAGTCCGGCTTGCCGATTGGGATTCAATTCATGGGCCGCTATGCCGACGAGGCAACCTTATTTCGTGTTGCGGCGCAGATGGAAACCGCTCGTCCGTGGGCTCATCGGTGGCCGGATATTGCTTAGGCGAAACCAGCTGGCAGTGGGTATCAATTGAATAACTTGATCGTGTAGTTTCGGCTGCACTACATGTCGCATTCTCGACTCATCAGTATCGATGTGGGTGGTACGTTCACGGATGTCCTGTGCGTGGACGATCAAGGCCTTCGCAAGAGCTATAAGGTCCCGTCCGGTGCGCCGAACGAAATCGCGAGTTTGTTAGAAAAGACAATCGGCGAGATCGGGTCGAACGACGATCTGCTCTACAGCACAACGGTTGCGCTCAATAGTTTGATCGTGGGTGAGCTGCCGCCGATCGGATTGATCGTCACTAATGGATTTCGCGACATTCTTGAAACCGCGCGCTTGCCCGATTCCGTCGGCGAAGTTCCGCCGAGTCAACTGCCGCGACGCTTAGTGGCGCTCGAATGGGTACGCGAAGTTAGCGCACGCTTGGAAGCGAGCGGTGTTGAACGTTCACCGATCATTCGCCGAGAAATTGCGGCACTGGCAGAAGAATATAACGCGCTAGGAATCGATGTGGTTGCCGTCGCGCTACTGCATAGTTATCTAGATCCCACGCAAGAGAATAGAATCGCGGAGATCTTTGCCGACGTCGCGCCCCACATTACGGTGATCCGCTCAAGCGAGGTGTTACCAGAACTGCGCGAATATGAGCGGACTCTGGCAACCGCGCTGAATGCGTGTCTCGTCCCAGTACTCGGCGCGCACCTAGACGGTCTGCGGAAAAATTCCGAAACTGGTAGCCAAGCGATCTGGCTCATGCAATCGAGTGGCGGCCTCATGAGCGCTGCAGGCATTGCACATCAACCTCTATCGACTGCATTGTCCGGGCCTGGTGCCGCCGTGATCGGTATGCGCTGGTTAGCTCAGCAAAGCGGGTTCGATAATGTGATCACGCTTGACGTGGGCGGCACATCTACTGACGTCGCGGTGATTAAAGACGGTGAAATTAAGCTTACGATGAGCGGTAAAATTGCCGGCTTCGACTTAAAGACGCCAATGTTGGAGGTACTGTCGATTGGTGCGGGCGGTGGCTCGATTGCGCATGACGCTGCGGATCATCGTTGGCACGTTGGGCCGGTAAGTGCTGGCGCCGATCCTGGTCCGGCAAGCTATGCCAGTGGCGGCGATGAGCCTACGTTAACTGACGCACAACTCGTACTTGGCCGGATACCAGCGGCCTTGTTGGGCGGGACCATCGCTTTGGACGTTGGGCGCGCAACGGCCGCGCTAAAGAAGTTGGGAGGGTCGCGCGGCTTTGATGCTTTTCGCACGGCGCGCGGCATACTCGAAATAGCGAGTCACAATATGTGTGGTGCGATCCGCCGAGTGTCTGTCTTGCGGGGACACGATCCGGCCAACTACACCTTGCTCGCGATGGGCGGAGCGGGCCCGCTACACGCAGCCGAAATCGCCGAGTTGCTCGGTATGCAAAGCGTGCTTGTACCGCCGCAGCCTGGCCTCGCTGCTGCCTGGGGATTACTCGTCGCGGACATCACGAACGACTTCGTTAGGCCGCTGGGTGTTGAGCACACGCAATTGGATATGGACTCGCTTCAAGACGCGTATGCCGAACTACACAAGAGCGCCAAACGATGGGGAGAATCCGAAGCTCTCGAAACAAAAGAGTCCCGATTCATCTTGAAGCTCGATTTGCGCTACGCCGGAATGACGCATGAGACGAGCGTCGAATGCGCAAGTAATGGCGAACTGGCAGCGCGGATTGGCGCAGGAGTCGAAGCGTTCCATCATTATTTCGAAGAACTCACCGGGCGCTCATGGCGTGAAAAGGAAGCTGTTGAACTGGTTAATTTGCGGATCTCGGCAATTGTTGAGCGGGCGAAGCCGTCACTCTCTCGACCAGCGTTGCGTCACGCCGAACCGACAGCTTACTCAAGCCGCGCTGTCGGGTTTCTTGGATACACCGATCTCATTCCTACGCCTATCTATAGAAGGGATGAGCTGTCGTTTGCGAGTGGGCTAACGGGGCCCGCCGTGATCGAGCAATACGAGTCGACAACCATCTTGCCGCCAGGATGGCATTGTCGGCTAGATGAGTTCGGCAATTTGATACTGACTAAGAATGCCGAATCTGTATCGTCGCCTTGAAGCTGCGGATATCGATTTGCTTGTGCGCAAACGCATCGGACAGGTACCCAGTTTGTTGAACCTTCGGGCTAGTGCGCTTCGATTCGGATTAGAGAACAGGCAAGACGGCCCCACTAGGTGATAGGCTTACTTTAAGGGGAATTATGGTCGCCTAAGTTACATGCATGAACCGCTGTGAGCCCGATAAGATCTGGCTAGTGTCCGGGCACTACTTACCTTAAGCTAAGTAACCATTACGATCGGCACACCCAAAATTGAAAAACGCCCATTCGCGTTTCCATACGTTCGTTACGACAAACGAATAGCACAAGTCGATATACAAGGAGAGGACTTATGCCCTGGCGCCTGGCAGTTGATATCGGCGGCACGTTTACGGACATCGTCGCGCTCGAAGAAGAGTCTGGCGAATTACATTTGGCCAAAGTTCCAAGCACGCCGGACGATCCGGCAAACGGCTTTATTAACGGCATCGAACACATTCGAGCGACCAGTGGCGTTGAAGCAGCCGATGTTGCGGCGGTGTTTCACGGCACTACAGTTGCAACGAACGCTATCTTGCAACGGAAATATTCGCCGCTTGGTTTGATCATTACGCGAGGTTATCGCGAGGCATTGGAAGTCGCGCGACAAACCGTGCCCGGAGAGTTTGGTGACATCACGTGGTGGATTAAGCCCGAAAGGGTGGTGCCTCTAGAGCTGGTGCGTGAGGGCGGTGGCCGGCTGAATGTTGCGGGCGACGAAACCGTCGCGGTCGACGCCGATGAAATCCGCGCTCATGCGTTGGAATTTAAAGCCATGGGGATAACGGCTATTGCGGTGTCCTTGTTGCATTCGTATCGCAATCCCGATCACGAACGCCAAGTTCGAGAAATTATCGGCGAGGTTTATGCCGAATGCTTTATCTCGATTTCCTCGGACATCCTGCGCGAGTATCGCGAATACGAACGCACCAATACCACTTGTTTAAATACGGCGTTGATGCCGTTGTTATCAAATTACCACGAAAAGCTCGCTCAGCATTTACGTGACCAAAAAATCACCGCTCCGTTCTACATCATGCGATCGAGCGGCGGGCTCGCCCAAGCGGAAGAAATATCGCGCTTACCCATTGCCGCTGCTTTGTCTGGCCCAGCGGCCGGCGTGATCGCTGCCTGCCACTTCGGAAAACTGAGTGGCTACCCGAATATTATTTGCTTCGATGTGGGTGGCACCTCTGCAGATATTTGTCTCGTTGAAGGCGGTTCGCCGCGCATGCTGACCGAAGGCCGAGTGGATATCTATGACGTAAAAACGCCGATGATCGATATTCACACGGTCGGTGCCGGTGGCGGATCGATTGCGTGGCTTGCCGGTGGCGTGAGTCTTAAAGTAGGCCCGGATAGCGCTGGCGCCGATCCGGGTCCGGCTTGCTACGGGCGCGGTGGCGAATTGCCCACCGTGACGGACGCGAACTTAGTGCTCGGCCGAATTACCGGCGGGCTTGCAGGCGGCGGGGTCGAACTAAATCATGAACGCGCCACCGAAGTGGTGGGCGGCATTGCAAGTGCGCTTGGCCTTGAACTCGCCGATGCGGCAGATGGCATATTACGTATCGCGATCGAGAATATGGCGGCTGGTATTCGAACAGTGTCGGTGAAACGCGGTCGCGATCCGCGCGACTATGCGCTCGTGGCGTTTGGTGGTGCGGGGCCGTTACACGCTTGTTACCTGGCTGATTGGCTTGACATGAAACAAATCGTGATCCCGCCGAGCCCGGGTGTCACGTCTGCGTACGGGCTGTTGCTAACTGACGTGCGAATCGATCTAGTCCATACGGACGTGCAGCGCGAAGACCAACTCGATCCAGCCAGAGTGCATACGCAATTCCAGGAACTGGAAGCACGTGTCGTAGAACGTTTAAGCGGCGAAGGCTTTGCGAAAGATACGATCGAATTGACACATTTCCTGGATATGCGTTATGGCGGTCAAGCTTACGAAATTAGGGTGCCGCTGCGCGTAGACCTCGCGCAATTATCTGCAGGACTTACCAGCGCGATATCGGCATTTCACGTGTCGCATCAAGATTTGTATGGTTATTCATACGAAGGCCGCGAACCGGTCGAACTCGTGAACGTGGGTGTGACGGGACTTGGTCTGTTGAAACGTCCGCAAATCCCGGTTGCCGTGGGTGGTGACGAAACGGCGAGTGCGGCAATACGGACGACGAGCGATGTGTACTTTCCACAAACGCAGGGCAAGGTGTCGTGCCCTGTCTATGAGCGTGCCAAGCTCCGATCTGGCAACACGTTCGAAGGCCCGGCGATTGTTGAACAATATGATTCAACGACGGTCGTGAACCCAGGATGGCATGCCCGCTTAGACGAGTGGGGCAGTTTGGTTTTGCTCAAAGACTAGCCGTGGATAGGAATAATGCTGGGCAGGGGCTAGCCGAATGAGACCGTTCGTATCTAGCGGTAGATGAGTACGCCGAAAACAAAGAACAATCTAGCGAGATTGGATAACAGGATAATTCTATGACAGGCGCAGCCGAATTTTCGCAAACCTACTATGACAAAGCGGATGAAGACACCGCGTTCGCGGATTACGCAGAGTTTCGTTACGGTAAAGTAGCGCCCGACGCCGACTATGACAAACGTATTCGGGAAGCGCGTGTCGGTCTCGACCCCATTTTAGTCGACATCGTGGATGGCGGAATCGAAGCGGCGGTAATGGAAGCTGAGGCGGCGGTGGAGCGAACCGCGCGCTCGTCGATTATCCGCGAGCAACACGACTATCGTGCGTCGCTCAACACCTTAGATTGTTTGTCCGTATCACGCGTTTCGTGGGCCGCGACGGCGGATCCGATCCGGATGAAATACCCGTTGGATAAGATCCTGCCAGGTGATGTTTTCATCTACAACGATGTGTATGAGTCTGCCGGCACGATCGGCCACTTGCCTGATTACTGCATCGTAACACCAATATTTTTCGATGAGCAGGTGATCGGGTTTGCGCAGATTTTTGGTCACGTAAGTGACGTGGGCGGACGCATGGCCGGTTCTTGGCCGAACACCTCGAAAAGTATTTTCGAAGAAGGCACGATGTGCCCGCCGGTTAAGATGTATAACCAAGGCGTATTGAACGAAGATCTCTATGACGTCTTATTGCGCAATTCACGCTTCCCAGAAGATCTGCGCGGCGATGTTGATGCGTTCGTTGGGGCGAATGAAATCATTCGACGACGGGTCGTGGAGCTTTGCGAACGCTTTGGGCGCGACAAAGTAGAAGCTGCATTCTACGAGATCATCGATCGTTGCGCGCAAGTCGTGCGCGATATTGGCTTGCCGTTCTTCCCTGAAGGCGAATTTGTGGGTGAAGATTTCATCGAAAACGATGGCCTCACGCTGGATGAGCCGGTGAAGATGAAAATCACCTTAAGAAAATACCCGGAAAAGATGATCCTCGACTTCGAAGGAACGGCGGGACAAGCGAAAGGGCCGATCAACTGGCCGCTCGACGGCCGCCATTATTCGAAATGGTTGGGCGCTTTTTTTAAAGCGCAAATTCCAGGGATCATTATTAATGAAGGAGTGACTGAAGCATTCCGCTGCCGCATCCCTAAGCGCACGATACTAAGTTCTGAATTTCCGGCACCGGTCGTCTCGCGCATGACCTGTATGTTGCGCATGATCAGCGCCTACACGGTGGCGTTGGCGAAAGCCTTCAATGGCGAAGTCGTCGCTGACATGCAGAACATTCAGTTGTATGGCTTATACGGTGAGGATTTGGAAGGAAAGCTTTTCCTGATGCGGGAGATATTCGGCGCTGGTTCCGGCGCGCGGCCTTACGCGGACGGCACCGACGCAGTCGACCTGGTGCCGTACTCGAAGAACTTGCCAGCTGAATTTATCGAACAACGCTTCCCTGTTTCCGTCGAGAGAGTTGGCGTGGCAATTGATTCCGGTGGGCCCGGTAAATATCGGGGCGGCCTTGGATATGTAAAAGAACTCCGGACCTTAGTCGACGCTCACTACACGACGGTTACCGAGCGTACCGCGTTTGCCTGTATTGGGATTAAAGGGGGACGCTGGGGCGCGCCGGGTGGCTCGGTCAAAAACCCGGGGATGCCGAACGAAGAACACGTTTTCTATAGTCGCGATGCCGTGCCGGTGGTGGCCAATGACCTCATCCGACTCGTTACACCGGGAGGCGGCGGCTGGGGAGACCCACTAGAGCGCGATATCGAAGCTGTGCGCATGGACGTGGTGCGCAGACTCGTCTCCCACGGCGCCGCAGATAGCGAGTATGGGGTGGTGATGGATCCAAATACA
>JBLFWZ010000050.1:0-20839 GCA_047611905.1 Gammaproteobacteria bacterium
GAGCGGGAATCGAGAGCAAGGCAGGAGCAGTTGCCCTACTCCCAAACTAATTCAAACTAACAACCCACCGCCATCAACGGCTAAATTAATGCCGTTGACGTAGCCGTTCTTCATTAAGAACAGTACCGCGTCCGCAATTTCCTCGGGCCGGCCGATGCGCTTCACTGGCAGCGATGCGGCAGCAGTGGCGAGGACTGCTTCGCGGTTTTCGCCGAGTAATCCGTCAAACAACGGCGTATCAACGTAGCCGGGACTAATTGTATTGACCCGGATCGGCGCAAGGTCTAGTACCAGGGCCCGCGCAAGTGCATCTACCGCACCGCACGATGCAGTCGCCACCGCGGCACCCGGTAATGGTCGACGACCAGCCGTGCCAGACATAAAAGTAATAGAACTACCACCGTGCATTTTTGGTGCAGCGTATTTAGCCGCATACACAGCACTCCAAAATCTCATATCCAATGCGGGTTGCATTTCAGCAGTACTCGGCGCGAGTTGTGCATCAAGTACTAAAGCACCGACAGTAATAAATAGGTGATCTAGGGATGCCATGCCATTAATGAGGTCACGCGTTTTATCTTCGTCCGAAGCGTCGAGCTGCACAGCTTCGACTGATTTACCCAGCACACTACGAGCTGCCGCCAGTCGATCGGCGGAGCGCCCCGTCACGGTCACGTGAGCGCCGTCGGCCTGGGCCGCTTTCGCCGTTGCTAAACCAATTCCCGATGTTCCACCAAGGATCAGCACCTGCTGGTTCTTTAACGACTCCGACATGTCATTTTTCTCCTCATTAAATTAAATGCGATTTTGATGAGGATAGGATTCTAGCCTAGCGGCGCTAACTAATGGGCTCTTCCTCAGTCCCACCCGGCCAGGTCGTAGCCGCGATCGTTCATGCAACGCGTGACGAAATTTCGATAGGTGGGGTTGGGTGACGAGTCGCCGAATAGACTATGGATAAGTCCGGCAGTTGCTCCGGACGCCGCACCAATTGCCGCCCCCCGCCCCGCGTGGCCTGCAATTGCGCCGCCAACAGCGCCAGTTGCCGCTCCGACACCCCCGCCTTTGATCGTTCTCTTTGCCATCGTATTTGCCTTCGTGCTGCTCGAGCTGGTTCCCGCAGATTCCGCAAGCGCCTTACACGCAGCAATGTCGCGCTCCACTTGGGCGCCGCCGACGGCTTGAGAATGGGCATTCGGATAAATAATTGGTCGGTTACTTGCGCACGCACTAAGCGCTAACGCAGATACCAATAGAATTAATCGAGTACAGCTCATCGAGATCCTCCTCGATTTTAATTTTCCTCTCGGCGCGGCATTAGGTCGGACTTCCCTGAATCGCTCGCTTGAGATTTCAAAATTACCGGAATTTCGATGCATTGTGCCAGAGGAAACTGAACTGCTAATGAATAGCCGCCTAACTTCGAACCTTACGCGTCAATTAACCCTGGCGCGTTTGCGTTAAGAATTTATCCAAAGCATTGGCGAACAGCATTCGATCATTAGCCGATAACGACGGTGGACCACCGGTATCGATGCCACTGCCACGCAGATTGTCCATGAAATCGCGCATCGTTAGGCGATCTTTAATGTTGTCTTGCGTATATAACTCGCCGCGTGGATTTAGTGCGCAAGCGCCCTTTTCGATCACCTCCGCGGCGAGCGGAATATCCGCAGTGACAACTAAATCGTCCGACTGAACCTGTTTTACAATTTCATTGTCCGCGACATCAAAGCCTTTCGAAACCTTAATAAAGCTGATGTACGGAGACGCCGGGACCGACAGGTAGTGGTTCGCGACTAAGCTAACGTGAATATTCGTACGCTTCGCCGCACGAAATAAAATATCCTTAATAACCACAGGACAAGCATCTGCATCGACCCAAATTTTCACGGTCTGTTCATTCGAACCTTGTGTCTGCGCCGTATAACGTAATTTGGCGCATTGCCACAACGGCAGTTCATTGGCGCTAGAGCACGGATTCGTAGTGCTCCACAGTTGGGAACGGATCGTAGAAGTGGTGCAGTAGCCTCTTCCAACCTTGGTATTCGGCCGAGCCCCGGAAACCGACCGTGTGATGTTCCAGGGTTTGCCAATTGGCCAGTAGAATGTAGCGGTTACGTGTTTCGAGACACCGTTCTAGTCGATGATCGATATAACCGGGCATCGCCGCAATGATGCCTTGCGCGCTCGCGAATGCCTGTTCGAGATCGTTCTCAAGGCCTTCTATAACATCGAGAACTGCAACTTCTAAAACCAACGTCGTTCTCCGTCCACCTGGCTAGTTCCGCTCATGGCGGTCTGTTCGCAACTCGTAGCCCGCCTTGTCCCGCATCCTTGGGACAGGCAATTTTACGGTAAGTCCCGATAGTCGCAGATCGCGGGCTTCTGTTGGCCGGTCTATTCAGCGGTTAATCCGAATTCATAATGCATCGTCGTAAATGGCACCTTCAACCCATGGTCCGCCGCGAGCTGCGCATCTTCTGAAGGTTCAAACTTCGCAACCAACGCCGCCTTTGTGGCGAACACCGCATCCGAATCTAAATACGGATCGCCATCGGCGAATATATGGGTCGTGAGCGTCTCATGCCCGGGCGCCTTGACCATAAAATGCAGGTGGGCCGGGCGAAATGCGTGACGTCCGCCGGCAGCCAGTAGTTGTCCAACCGGTCCGTCAGTAGGCACTGGGTAGGAAGTCGGCTTTTCGGATACGAAACTGAACTCGCCGTCGTCTTTAGCTTTGATAGTGGCCCGCAGGTTCCACTCCGGCGCATCAGGATCTTGCACGTCGTACAATTGATTATTCGCCGTCTGCCACACTTCCAAGGTTGCGCCGGCCAGCGGTTTACCAGCCGCATTCATGACTTTTCCACTCACTAGCACGACCTCACCGCCGTTATCACGCTTGATAATGTTGGCTCCCGATTCGACAGTCGGCGAGCCTTCGACGTAAAACGGTCCTAAGACGGTCGATTCCGTCCCAAGCCCACCTTTGGGGTGATTAATCGAATCAACGACCATGGATAATCCGAGTGTGTCCGAAAGCAGAATAAATTCCTGACGCTTGTCGTCGCACTTCTTGCCGGTCGCCGTTAGAAATTGAATCCCCTCGAACCATTCAGCCTCTGTTAGCTCGACGTCTTTGGCGAAATCGTGCAAGTGCCTCACTAATGACCCTAGGATTTGCGCCTTTCGCGGGCTAGTTGCGTTTGCGGTATAGGCTTCCACGACAGCATCCGTCAGGTTCTCCAGGGTAAAGTCTTTCATCTTTTGCTCCTATTTCAGGTTGGTCGATAAATGCCCGAGCTGGGGCCTCGCGAAACGCCACCAAGACACCTTGATCTTAAGGTGTCTTGGTCTTGGACCTGCGGCCGATTATCAGTCTTTGAGGTAGCCGATTTGAGAAATCAGTTCGTGTTTGTCGAATTCAAATTGCGGCGGAACCATCACTTCCATACCTAGGTTTGCTAATGGCTCATCGCAAGTGAATGATGGCTTATGTGAGACGGTCGCCTCAAACATTGCACCAGACGGCGTTCGAACGTAGATCGAGTCAAAATACCCTCGGTCCTTAACGTCCGAGATGTCCGTATAGCCCATGCCTTCAAGAAAGAACTTCAATTCGTTTTGATGTTCGTGACTGGCGACCTCAAAGGCCATGTGATGGACCGTGCCCTCGCCTACGATCCAGCTGCCGAGCTTGCGATCCGGTTCCACAACAAAATCGACAATTGCACCGCTACTGCCATCACCAACGCTGTAGCGAATGAGATTGCCATCATCAGCAACCCGGGTACCGCCCCATCCGACCTGCATAAATTCTTCCATGAATTCGGAATCGCGCATTGAAACGCCGATTGTATGCGTCCCTCGAATCATCATTTCGGCAGCGACTGGACCTTGGGTATGTGGTTTGCGTACATCATTTTCAACACCGACTAGGGTGTAATTAACGCCACAAGGATGTTCGAAATCTAAATTCCGTTCACCGAAACGATCGGTTTCTGTCACCGCGAAGCCATGCTGAGTTAACCGTTCGTTCCAAAAATCGACAGCACCCGTCGGAATGGACAATGCCACGTAGCTGATCTGCCCCGAGCCCTTGCTCCCTTTAACACCCGTGTGACGCATTGGAAAAGTCGTCACTAACGAACTCTCTTCACCGGCGTCATTGCCGTAATACAAATGGTAAATAGGGTTCGAACCGTCATAGAACAACGTCTTCTTAACGCTCTTCATACCAAGAACTTTGGTATGGAAATCGTAGTCTTCTTGAGCACCACCCGTCGCAATGGTGATGTGATGATGTCGCGTCACGTGCGCGCCTGGTGTTAGATTGCTCATGGGGGTCCCCTTTAGCTAACGATTTGATCCGGCCAAACTAGCATGCGAGGTACAGCCTCGCAACGGACTATTTACGCCCTAGTCTCGACCTGATTCACTTATTAATCCAGAATCTAGTTTCAAGTGTTTTAGTAATAAATATCAATTGGTTATTTAACAAATATAATGTGAATTATAGATTTCGCTACGCCTTAAAACTAATTCCACAGTGGCGCGAACAGCCGTCGTACGTAACGCTACTCAACATCGATCCCAGACAATACGAACGTGCCTTCAGACTAGTCACGGCTTGGGCTCTGCATCGCACGTCGAATTCATCATAAACGTGGAGGCGCGCCGTTAAACGCGTCAGTGAGCAGATCCAAAACACCGTCCCGAGTGACCTCGCGAGGATTTAGGCACGGCGTTTCCATAGCAATGTCCGCTGCCACGGCAAGGTCGGATTGACTGAGTCCAAGATGCTTAAGATTAGTTTTCGCACTCACTTGCTGCAATAGCTCCCAGATCCCCCTCGCCGCATCGTCGCAACCCATGGCCTGCGCAACCTTGCTGGTTCCGTCTTGGACCGACGTCGAGTTGTACGCCACTGAGTAGGCGAGCAAAATCGCGTGGGTATCGGCATGAGAGGTCTTAAAACTCCCGCCAAGCGTATGGCACAAACGATGGTGTAAACCAGTTATCCCAACACCCAGTGCAGCGCCACTGAGACACGCCCCGTATAAGGCCTGGGTCCGCGCTTCGAGATTCTGCGGCTGTTCAATAATTTGCGGCAAGCTAACGGCCAGCGCTCTGATCCCATCGAGCGCTAGCGCGGAGATGATCGGGTTTGGTTGCGTCGCCGTTACATTGACGACTGCCTGCGCCATCGCGTTAATCCCACTGGGCCCCGAAATCGATGCCGGCAGATCCAAAGTCAGCTCGGGGTCGTAAATCGCGAACGTCGGCACGACCACGTTATCCCTTCCTGTCGTTTTGCGGCCGCCCTCCGTCATTCCCCAAACGTTAGTCATCTCCGAGCCCGCATACGTTGTTGGGATCGCGATATTAGGTAAAGCAGATTTCAATGCGAGGGCCTTGCCGAGGCCGGTCGTCGAGCCACCTCCGATTGAAACCGTGCAATCCGCTTGCACCGATGCTGCCAAATTCTGCGCCTGCGTGACGGTCTCTACGGGCACGTGCATTACAGCTTGATCAAATACCCCTGCACAACGTGCCTCAATAAGTTCGCGAACAGCCTCCGCATGGTGCCGTTGCTCAGGGGTACACAGGACTAAAGCGTGGCGATAGCCGCGCCGCTCGAGTTCGGCCGGCAATTGCTGCAACGCGCCAGCACCGAAAATTATTTGCCAAGGAAGCACTGAAAAATTAAATTCCATCGTGACTTTAACCCGGAGATTGAACCGTCATTCTTTCGCTAATTGCACCGAAATACAAACCGTCTGATGGCGCACGACTAGTGGTCGACAGACGTGGTTTGGCCAAAACTCCAGCGTCCGCGCATGTTGCTAATTGATGGGGCAGAATATAGTGTTTGGCGATGGCCAACATCCAATTTCAGCCGGCAATCGCCGACGGCGACGGTGTATTTACTAAGCTTAACCAACAACTAAGGTGGACCATCGATGAGTAAGCCATTTCTGCGCAATGCCTGGTACGTTGCAGCGTGGAGTTACGAAGTAAAAAACGAGCTTTTCGAACGCACTATCATCGGTGAATCGATTCTAATATTCCGGAAATCCGATGGAACTGCCGTCGCAATGACGAATGCCTGCCCCCATCGATTCGCGCCGCTGCATCTCGGTAAACTTGAAGACGATGTCGTTGAATGCCCCTATCATGGGCTGCGCTACGATTCGACCGGGCATTGTGTATTGAATCCGCATGGCAATGGCAAAGTGCCGAGTCGCGCTCGAACGAAAACCTATCCGCTTGTCGAACTTCACGACATGTTGTGGATCTGGATGGGCAGCGACGCCCTAGCCGATCCGGCCACGATCCCCGACTTCAGTTGTCAATCCGATCCCCGTTTCCCGACCGTCGCCGGGGTTATCGAGATGCAGGCCAACTACGAACTCATCGCCGACAACTTGATGGATTTAACCCATGTTGCGTTTTTACACGACGGTTTATTGGGCTCCGATGCAATAAAGATCGGTGCGCACGAAATTACCCAATCCGGTACCACCTTGTATTCTAATCGCTGGTGCCCCGACGGTCTCGCCCCTCCGGCCTGGAATATGATGTTCGATAACTACGACAAACCCGTCGACCATTGGCTGTACATGCGTTGGGACGCGCCTGCGCATATGTTATTAGATGTCGGCATCACGCCGGTTGGGCGGCCGCGAGACGCAGGGATCTGGATGTACGGCACTGACATTCTGACGCCGAAGGACGAGACGTCCACTCACTACTTTTGGGGAGTGTCGAGAAGTTATGGACACGGCGATCCAGCCGCCGACAAACAATGGGAAGCTGCAATCACGCTTGCCTTCGGCCAACAAGACAAGCCTCTCATAGAAGCGCAACAGCGAATGCTCGCCATGCATGGCGCAACCGATATTGATGGCGTTGACCCTGTACTCCTACCGAGCGACTCGGGCCCGACCCGCGCGCGGAAAATTTTGGATGAGCTGCGCGCAGTCAACGAATCCAGCCCGCCTGCGCCGCAAAATCCATCATTATCGGAATTATTCGAAAAATCGGCGGCTAGCTATGCCGGTAAAGTAAACCCCGTTGTCTAAACCGTTTTCGTTGCACGAACAACCAAGATAGGGAAACACTACTATGAGTGCCCAAACATCATTCGGCTCTATTCACGATTACGCTAAAGGCGGCGTCGAGATCACTGGCAAAGACGAACCGTCGCGGTATCTCTTTTCAAATATGTTTGAGGTTGCGGCCAACGCCAAGCCGTGGGAACGGATTGTGGTCGCAAAGAACCTCGAATTCACCATCGAAGTTGCCCGTGCGGAAGGTAATAGTCCGTGGTACACCTGCGCTCACGACGAGACCGCATTGCTCATGGAAGGCGCGATGGAAGTTCATTTCGTGCAACCGACTGATGCAAAGGTTCTAGCTAGTGAAGATAGCGAGGGTGCGGTTCGCCTAGCGATAGAACCGCAGGGTGCGAAAATGGGCCACGTTGTCGCAGCGCAAGGACATCTGACGTTGCTGCCGGCTGGCAGTGCCTACCAATTTCTACCAAGCACTCTAGGCGTCGTGTTGATTCAATCTGCACTTGGCGAAGAGTCTGTTGAAAAATGGGCAGATATCGTTCAGCGATAACACGTGGCCTTACCCGAGTAACGCACCAAACACTGAAAACGAACATTAAGAGAGCAGCTAATATGTCTAGCACAGCTAACAATATTACCGACGAAATCCCCGTAACCTCGACGACTCACTCGGAATCGGAACCCGATCCTAAGAATGGCTATAAAAAGTACGTCATTGGTGGATTCAGTTTTGAGCGCGACGAATACTTCGCGCGGATGCGAAGCCCGACCGGCACCCATGTTGTCGACGTAGAAAACTTCCTGCGCTCAATGATGCGCGATGTCGCTTGGGGCTTCTTTTATGGCTGGGTGAATTTCGATGAAGTGGTCGGCACGGTCAATAACTACGGCACGGTCGATCTGTTTATGGGCACCTACAACAGCGCCTATCGCGAAGCGGGCACCGACTATTTAGAACGATTTGATTCACAAAACCTGCTCGCTTGTTTCAAGTCCATGCTCAAAGATTGGACAAACGCAGGTTTCGACCCGTTCGCGGCACCACTCGAAACCGGTACTGCCCGAGGCCCGAAAAATGGCAACAACGACGATGCCGTTAATTTTCAGCGTGAGCTCGCCGATCGATTTGTCACCTTGCCTGGCGACAGCGAAATCCGTTCGGACGAAAGAGGATTCCCCATCAATCGCCAGTTTGCTGATGTAGCCCAGAGCGAGCCGGAAGTTCACGCAGAACCTGGCTTTGAAGGCCAAATCGCAAGCTTCAACTTGTTTAAGTACTTATCGCGTTCGCCGGTTACGTGGAACCCGTCGATTGTCTCCATCGTTAAAAGTAGTGCGTACTGCCCCACGTCCGAAGAACACATTCTGCCAATCGATCATGGCAACGATCGGGTCGAATGGTTTATTCAGTTATCTGACGAAATAACCTGGCGAGTCGGTGACAAAAACACAGGCGCGCCGCGTGCCGTAATCACCATGAAGGCCGGCGATGTTTCGTGTATGCCTGCCGATATTCGCCACAAGGGGTTCTCGCCGAAGCGTTCGATGCTCCTCGTTTGGGAAAACCTCACACCAGGACTGGAAAAACGCTACGCCAGCGGCGAGCTGCCGCCGGTTCCCGCGGAATTGTAATTCGAGCCGCGAAAACTCAATGTGGATCTGCACTGCGGATCCGCTGAAGCGACGGCACCACAAACTTAATTTCGGAGTTACGCATGCTTGATAAAACCCGCTCAGTTGATCCGCAAAAGATCCGCAATCAACTATTTATCAACGGAGAATTTGTCGACGCCGTCGATGGTGCGACTATTTCGGTCGTCAATCCGCATAACAATGAAGAACTCACCTCGATAGCGGAAGCTAAAGGTCCTGACGTGGACAGGGCAGTTGTTGCGGCGCGCGCAGCCTTTCCCGCTTGGAAGAACATGAACCCGTCCGATCGCGGTCGTTTAATCATGAAGCTGGCCGATAAGCTCGAAGACCATTTCGACGAGCTAACTGAGCTCGAAAGCCTCGACACCGGTCATCCTATTGCCGATACACGCCGACTCGATCTACCTAGAACCTTACTCAATTTCCGTTATTTCGGCGGTCTCGCAGACAAGATCGACGGCCGCCAGGTGCCCGTTGAACCGGGCTTTCTGAACGTCGTGAAACGCCAGCCTGTCGGTGTCGTCGGACAGATCGTACCGTGGAATTTCCCATTGATGTTTTGCAGCTGGAAACTCGCGCCGGCTTTGGCGGCCGGCAATACCGTCGTCATGAAACCATCAGAACTTACCCCATTAACCACCTTGCGCATGGCAGAACTGATGCGCGACGTAGGATTTCCGGCCGGGGTCGTCAATATCGTGCCTGGTTACGGGCACACTGCTGGCCAGCATTTGGCAGAACACCCAGACGTGAATAAGATTTCGTTTACGGGCTCTACTCAAACAGGCCGAAAAATCGTCGAAGCATCCGCCGGCAACTTAAAACGCGTGTCGCTTGAGCTCGGTGGTAAAGGACCGAACATTGTTTTCGAGGACGCCACCCTACCGGCGGCAGTTGGCGGATCGGCGTTCGCGATATTTCACAATCAAGGCCAGGCATGTATTGCGGGCTCTCGGTTGCTGCTACAAGAATCCATTGCCGACGAATTCTTAGAACGTTTTATTTCGCTCGCCGAATCAATACGTATCGGCGATCCGCTTGACCCGAATTCCGAGATGGGGCCACTGACTTCAAAAATGCATCTCGATCGTGTGCTTGGTTTCCTCGAAGTGTGCGCCAAAGAAGGCAATAAAATTTTGACCGGCGGTGCTCAACCGACCGAGAGCGCGCTCAAAGACGGGTTCTACTTACGACCGACCGTGGTGGAGGCAAATCCCGGCGACACGGTATTCAGAGAAGAAGTCTTTGGACCGTTCGTGTCAGTCACCCGGTTTAAAGATGAAGCGCATGCCATCGAACTCGCTAACGATACGAGCTACGGACTCGGTAGTGGAGTTTGGACGAATAATTTGCAGCGGGCTCATCGGATGGGTGATGCCATCGAAGCCGGCATGGTGTGGATCAATTCGTATAAGCGAGTCCACCCGGGTTCTCCATTTGGTGGCGTAGGACAGTCTGGCTATGGTCGCGATCTTGGTACGGAATGCATGAATGAATACACCGAACCCAAATCGATCTGGATCAACTACGACGCCCAGATCCCGCCGTTTTATTCGCGGCCCTAAGTCTATGAGGACGGCGCTAACGAGCTCATCTAGTACACCGGCACAACCGCTCAACGGATGAGTGGCTTAGATCGCCAACGTCACGACATTTACTTACAAGCAGAAATAACAGGAGCAAGCCATTGATTAAACGAAATTTTGAAATGCTTGAAACGAACGGCGTAGTTCTCCGCACAGTGGTCGAAGGTGATGGCCCGCTGGTGATACTTCTGCATGGCTGGCCACAATCCTGGTACCTGTGGCGCCACCAAATAGAGCCACTCGTCGCCGCCGGCTACAAAGTCGCAGTTCCTGATCAGCGTGGCTACGGCGGCAGTAGCTGTCCACATGAAGTTTCCGAATACGACATTCTCAAACTCACGGCTGATGTGGATGGTATCCGCAAGGCACTAGGCTACGACACCTTCAAACTCATTGGTCACGACTGGGGATGTGTAGTCGCTTGGAATACGGCGCTGCTATATGAGCAAACGTGTAGCGCGGTCATGGGATTATCCGTGCCGTTTTGGCGAATGGGTGAAGCCACGATCAACCCTGCCGGAATGGACGATAAATTTTGGTACATCCGTTATTTTCAAAATGAAGCTATCGTCGACAATGAACTCAATGCCGATCTGGAAAGAAGTTTCCGTATTTTGTCTTACGGCCTGGGTGGCGATTCACCGTTCGGCACCTGGATGACGCAACTCGAGCATCCAAAGGGCAAAGGCATTCTCGACGTACTACCAGAACCTGATAAGTTACCGCCGTGGACGACGCAAGAAGATTTCGACTATCACGTCGAGCAATACCGCAAAAACGGTTTTCGTGGGCCGACAAACTGGTATCGAAATATTCCGATCAATAACGGCATAACTGCCGAGCTCGAAGGCAAGAAGTTTTCTCAACCTGCGGCCTTTGCAGCAGGCACTGATGATGATGTGTTGCTATACGACCCCGAGTGGCGAGAACCCTTTAAGGCGGCTTTCGAAGATCTTAGATTTCTCGAGCTAATCGACGGTGCCGCTCACTGGTTGCAAGTCGAAAAACCGGATGAGACGACCGCTTTGATGTTGAGGTTTTTGAAAGAGGTGAGTTGACCTAAATCGATTAAGTCAAAGTCCAGTCGCGCTAATAGAAGGTGTGATTGCGGTTGCTAGATATGCGTTTGGACCCGGTAGGCAGAAATTCTGCCATGTACGGTCCTTTAGTTCGCAGCCGAGGAACCTGCTCCGGTTCATTCATGCCGCACTTGCTCTCCACGTCATGATTAACAAGGCCCATCAGAGGCTCACTGCTGCCATCGTCGTTCTTTGTTAGCCAACACTAGATGTATGACATCCGCATGTGCATTGGCTCACCGCGAAAGATGGCATCTCACAAACGTTGCTGGTCTGCGATTACCATTTCGATTCGACGTCGTGCGTAAACAGGGCGAATGGCGCAGTCGTGCATTTCTGGTCGTCAGGTGGCGCGTTGCCGAGAGCCGCGCATTCCGGCGCGAGTAATCGTCACTTCGGCGAAAGCCAAGTTTGTTGGCTTTCGCCGAAGCATGTGGCCGCTGGTTCGAAATTATTTGTGAACAAATGTAAGACGGCACCTCCTGGTTAGCGCGTAACGCTAAAAATGTGAATTAGCTCACACGATTACAATCGGCTACCAAGCGGAAAGGCCCCCATAATGTCTGCAGATTCGAAGTGCTCAAGGAATCGCACGCCAGCGATCCATAAAACGGAGAAATGAAGATGTCGAAGCTAATCGTACCCGTATTGTGTGCAACAGCATGGTTGTGGTCTCTGCAAGTTTCGGCCGCCGTCAGCCTGACGGAATGGGGAGCTACTGCCCGCACCATTAGCGCTGATTGCACGCTCGCCTTTACAGGAGAGTGCAGCAGTGTTCTCGCATTCGACGACGGCGAGATAGCGGGTGGCAGTCACGAGACATCGGCAACAATCGGGTCGGCGGTCGCAGGGAGCGCGATCGGCCTACAAGGGCGAGGTACTGCCGGCGCGGAGGCGGTAATATCTGCTGGCGGCTTGAACTTACCGGTCCTCCGAGCCCGTGCCGAATCCGCCGGTGAAAATCTATTAGTTGCCGGATCTGCTATAGCTGCACAGGGCTATCAGTTCACGGGTTTTGACGGTACCGAAATCAGCTTGGATGTGAGTCTGACTGGCAGCGTTAACAATTTTGCTGGGAGTCTGGTCACTGGTCTGGAAGCTAACATTTGGATACTGACTGATACGAGCTTATTCACATTTCCTACAGACCCAGCGGTCTCGATAATTGACGTTCTAGCCGGCATCTATTTGAACGCTATCTTCGCCGGTGGCCCTGATCCATTCGCTGGCACGCTCAGTTGGGATGCGGCAAGTACGGGCATCGGTCCAATCAATCGGAGTACCGAATTCGGCGGCTCGGATCCTGACGACAGACTAAACTTCACGCTAAACAACGGAGACGAGTTTTACTTGTTTGCCGGGCTGAGTGCGATTGCTGATGGAGTTGACGCGTCGGCCATGTCATGGAGCACATTGACTGTGGATTTCAACACGCTACAGCTGCAGGCAGCCTCCGTAGTGCCGATTCCGGCGGCAATCTGGTTTTTTGGCAGCAGCTTGGTGGCCCTGCTCAGTCTGCGCAAACAGTGAATGCAAAGAATAGCTAAGTCACACGACATGTTTCGCAAGCCGTTCTTGCGAATTGCGATTCTTCAGGGCATTCGTTTTACCCCTAGCCGCGCGCGATGAGGCAGACGGACCGGTAAACAGGCGGATTGCGTCTATTAATCACTGGCCGACGTAGGGCCACCTGCGTCACGGTGCGAACTACCCGACGATCGCGGTGATTGGATGGCGGCTTACCGCCCATTCCCGCGTTTTAATTATGCGAGGTGTTAACGTCCCTTTTCCCAAAGGTCATCTAAAACATCCGGTGGCTAGCAATTGTAGATCGCCGCCAACTACCAGAAATAAGACAGCAACCCGGGAATTAATAATTAAACCGGCGTCATCAAACACTTATTAGCTACTGCCAAAGCGGGGATGTGGACCGATCCAGGATCCACGCGCTTTCCCTGCTAACGACCGTTATCGCGCGCGCGGATTCGATATTCAGATATCAAACCACACGGCGATACCCAAGTTGCAAATATTAAGGCTAATTACGTCACTCAACTAACAGGCCAGCAAAATCACCCTTTTCGCGCCACTCTCTCAGCATCGCATAGAATTTCACAGGGCCCTCACTGTAGTGGCCTTGTAGAAACCCTGCGCTGCCCGTCGATTTACCTTCGCCGTTGTAATAGCCCGGTGTGCAGCTGTTTAAGTACTCCGTCATCATGTCGGGCGCATTAACTGTGGCGACCCAATCGGCTTCGGCTTCGGCGCTCGCTTCAATCGATTTAAGCTTACGACTATTCGCCTGGTCCATAATTGCTGCGACGTGTTGTGACTGATTGTCCAACATGTAGGTGAGGTTCGGTGCGAGACCCGTTTGCGTCAGCCCGATGTGGAAGCAGTTTGGAAAACCATGGCTTAGAAAGCCGTGATAAGTGCGCATCCCATTGCCCCAATATTCCGTTAACGATTTCCCACCGCGACCAAACACTTCGAAATCTCCTTGCCGCGTATAGGCCGTACCAACCTCGAATCCCGTCGCGAAGATCAGGCAATCAATTTCATACTCAACGCCATCAACCACGATCCCTTTTTCAGTGATGCGTTCTACGCCTTTCCCAGACGTGTCTACTAAGGTCACATTAGGAAGATTGAATGTCGGCAGAAATTCATCGTTAAATGTCGGGCGTTTGCACCACGGCCGATACCAGGGTTTCAATTTCTCGGCCGTTTCAGTATCCGCAACCGTCGTCACGACTCGCTCACGGGTTTTATTCATCTTTTGGAAATCAGCGATCTCCGCAAGATGGCCTAACTCTTCGCCGGACATTTCCGCGCCGTCACTACTTGAAAGCAAACCACCGAGCGTTTTGAACAGGTCCGTCCAACCATCGTCGACAAGATTCTCTTCCGGGACTTCGCCCGCCAAGATCGAGGCGAAGTTATGATTTCGATGGGCTTGCCATCCCGGCTTCAGGGTTTTCGCCCACTCGGGGTCGGTCGGCCGATTTCTGCGTTCGTCGATCGCAGACGGCGTACGCTGAAATACGTAGAGCTGCTTCGCGGTTTTACCCAGATGCGGAACGCTTTGAATGGCCGTTGCACCCGTGCCTATTATTGCGACTCTTTTATCGCTCAGTTTATGCAGGTTGCCTTCCGAACTCCCACCCGTGTAGTCATAATCCCAGCGACTTGTGTGGAACGTATGCCCTTTAAAGTCTGCTACCCCAGGTATGCCAGGGAGCTTAGGTCGATTGAGCGGACCGCTCGCCATCACGACATACTTTGCGCGAAATTCGTCGTCGCGATCAGTGCGTACGACCCAATGGGACTCGGCCTCGTTCCAACGTAGATCGCGGACTTGGGTCTGAAAGCAGGCCCGTGGGTAGAGATCAAAATGCTTACCGACCCGTTGCGCGTGCTCGAATATCTCGGGGCCAAACGAATACTTTTCTTTAGGGATATAACCGACTTCTTCAAGCAGTGGCAGATAAACATACGATTCGATATCGCACTGCGCGCCCGGGTAACGGTTCCAGTACCAAGTGCCGCCGAAGTCTGAAGCCTTCTCGATGATACGGAAGTTGGTGATCCCCATCTCCTGCAGTCGGGCACTAATCAGTAAGCCGCCAAAGCCGCCGCCAATAATCGCGACCTCGATGTCTTCCTGAATAGCATCACGCTTGAGTTCTTCTTCTACGTAGGGGTCTTCAAGATACTTGTCGAATTCCCCAACGACTTCACGGTACTGTGCATTGCCATCCGTTCGGAGTCGCTTCTCGCGCTCTGCATCGTATTTACGCCGCAGCTCTTGCGGATCGAAACCTAGATCGGCGGCAGTTGGAATAACACGACCTTCGTTTGGCACTGCTGACATGTTCATTACTCCTTCAATCAGTATTTGAGAGACCTAAATTTTCCATGGCAATTTATCTTTTCGATCGTGCGGCTACGTGCTGGCATCTGCTCAGCACCGACACGACTGCGTCGCGGCCTTTGCTGGCCGCAACGAGTAATCTCTAACGCGGTTACCCCGCGGCGCGATACTCCTCAAGCGGTGGCAGCCCTAAAGCGTCGCGATAATTAGCGTGGAAATGATGCAACGCTGGTTCGTTACGACCGAAGATAAAGTGTTCAACCTTGCCGCTATCAGCGGCCTGCTGACTTTTCTCGCCCATGTAGTAGTCTTCTTCTTCGAGCGTACTACGCGTAATTTCAAGCTGAGTTTCGAGGTTAAATTCAATTCTTTTCGACATATCCGCCGTGTATAGCGATTCGGCATCGAGCATAACGGCCTCCTCGTCAGGGATATCAATACCGATATGTTGCGCGGAATAATTACTGAGCCGTGTTAACGAGCGACCCACCTCATCACGACTAGGGTAAATCCGAACGAAGGTCACGACCCGATTAAACAAGGCGACTTGGATGTTCGGAAAAAGGTAATACACCAAGATACCCGCGTCAGTTACATTCCATTCGTTTTCCGGACGTTCACGCATGGTATCGACGAAGCGGCTGGCAACCGTTAAGCGATGGTTCCGTCCGTATTCGTCGTAAGCCGTGGCGTCACCGTGGAATAAGTTGTCGAGCTTCGAGTTATGCAAAGTGTGAAAGTGATAATTTTCACCAAATGTATCGTTCGCAATTTTCCAATTCAGTCCCATATCGAGCGTCGAACCGCCTAGGTAGGTGGCAGATCCGAGATCCCACGATGCAAGCTCTGGAGCCAAATCACCGAGTAGTTCGTCAATATCGAGCGTGCCGTCTACTTGGGGATGGACTGCCAGGAACCCGTATTTCTCAGCACTCGGCAATTCCACCAAACCGTGACACGACTTATCCAAATCTCCGAACATTTTAGGCTCGCGGATACCCAACAAGGTACCGTCGCTGGCGTAGGTCCATGCGTGGAAGGGGCACGCAAAACGATTCTTTTTACCGCGCTCATCTTCCGTCAGAGGCGCACCACGGTGCCGACAAGCATTGACGAAAGCATGGAATTTGCCGGTCTTATCACGGGTCGCGAGGATCGGAATACCTAGGTCGTTACTGGTCATGAAGCTTCCAGGTTCTGGTAGGTCGCCAGACAGTCCGAGTATCTGCGGATGGTTCTCGAAAAAAGTATCCCATTCGCGCGCCGCAAGATCTTTGCACACGTAAGACGAGGTCGGATTCTTCACCATTCGGCCCGCGTCCGGCGCCGTGCCGTCATCGATCATTTTGAGCATCGTCTTGAGTAAGTCTACTTGCATCTGTTGCTTCATGATTAAGCTCCTACACTTTGATCCACTGTTGGTGCATTGCTATAAACAGCCACGCTAAGCGCAGCGATTTTTTTGATTAATGTTGCGTGAAAGGTCTCAACCGCGTCCGCCGCTAAACAAACATAAACATCGGTTAATGCAGCGGTGCGAAATTCTTGAATAGAAATCTGGCCGAATGCCCAGGCACGACAGCTTGTGCGATAGCTACGCAAAATTTGCTCGCCCAACTGAATCGCGGGAATGCGTCCTTGAATCAGACTCGCCGAAGCACAGGCGTTCAAGCCGCCGATGATCAGGCGTTCGCCCCACTGGTAAATTTGCGCGACGCTGTCGTGATGCGGCCCACCTTGGTCTAGATATTCAACGGCGATAAACGCGGCACGGTAATAACTCTCGTCTTCTTCAAAGACACCTATCGATTCTGTGACCACGGCTTCTGCCATGTCTAATGGATCGGTATCGCGGTGATTGCCGACTCTTTGCTCGATCTCGGTTAATGCGTCTTCGAACAGCGCCAATACGATCGCTTCTTTGTTTCCTACAAGGTTATATATCGTCGGCACGGTTACTTCGGCAGCACTCGCTAGCGCACGCAAGTTGAGCATTTCGAAACCGCCGTCGGCGACGAACTTACGCGCCTCGTGCAAAATCCGGCTACGCCGTTTTGCCATGTTGAATTCGCGTAATGAGGGGGGCGTTTTTTTCATCTGACGGATAGTTGCACAGCGTGATAATTTTAACAACGTTAAATTTTTACGCTGCGTCGCAACATTCCGAAAACCTAAAGCCTCGTGGGCGATCTCTCCCACGGCCCTTCGGGTTTCACTATCACATCGTCGGTTGGGGACACCGAACACAGTAATATTCTGTTCTCACCAAGATCCGACGGATCGACCGTCGCATTACGCGACAAAGCCCGTGAATTAGTCACACGACCTGCTACGAGTTGCGAACGACAGGTATAGCAACGTCCCTGCATACACCCTGCGCTAAGCTCGAACCCGGCGTTCTTTGCGGCACGCAGAATTGAAATTTTGGGTGGGCACGGAAAACTGACTTGATCCTGACTATCCGAAAGGAGAGTCACCTGGTAACTAACCTGCTCAATCATTTAGATGGCTTTATGTGCTCATGAGCAATTCGATCACGGCGACCGTACCGGCGGCTCTTGCTTGCTCTAGCGCACGTGGAAACTCATCCGTCGATCGGACTTGAACGCCGAACGCACCAAATGATCGAGCAAAATCGGCGAAGCTCGGATTAGCCAAAGAATTACCGATCTCGCGACCGGGATATTTGCGCTGTTGATGCATTTCGATCGTGCCGTATTTGCTGTTATTAAAAACCATGATCACCGGCGTTGCGCCGTATTTCATCGCGGTTGCGAGTTCCATACCGGTCATTAACATGCCGCCGTCGCCAACACAGCCAATGACCGTTGCGTCGGGATCCGCGAGTGATGCGGCAATCGCCGCTGGCACGCCATAACCCATCGCACCATTGATCGGCGCGATAAGGCGTCCCGGACGCCGGTAGCGCCGGTAGCGAAGCAACCACAAACTGAAATTTCCGGCGTCGGTGGTGATGATCGACGTCGTCGGTATCGCTTCATCGAGCATCTGCATCACTTGACCAATATCTAGCTCGCCGCTCGCCACCGGTGGACGTTCACTGTCAACAAATTCTTGGCGAGCACTCACACACCACGCTTTCCAGCGATCGCAATCCGACAGCGATATATCGCGCAATGAAGCCATGGCACTGGTGACCTTCGCAGTGATACCGACGGTCGGCGAGAAATTCAGACCGAGTTGCGACTTTTCGGGATGAATGTGGATTAATACTTGGTCAGTTCGAGACGGATCCGGAATTTGATAGTCGCTAGTAGTCGGTTCATCTAGACGGGCACCAATTGCGATAAGGCAATCGGCTTGCTGGATCCGTTCGCTCAGGCTTGCTGACGTTCCGATACCGAGGTAGCCCGCGTAGTTAGGGTGGTGATTATCAAATATGTCGGCGCGACGAAACGCGCTACAGACTGGAATATTCGAACGTTCGGCAAACTCGATTAGTAAAGCACACGCCGCCTCGTCCCAATCTGTACCGCCGACGATAATCACTGGACGTTTTGCCAGCCGGAGTTGCTTTTCGATTTCACGCAACGCGGCTGCATCGACCGTCTCCACTAAGACGTTTTGCGATTCGACCGACTTTGCAGCCGACGGTCCGCTCAAAAGGTCTTCCGGAAACGCTAAAACAACCGGTCCGCAACGCCCAGATTTGGCGACCCTAAATCCATCGGCGATCGCTTGTGGAATTTCATCGGGATCGTCAATTTGACTTGCGAGCTTGGCTATCGGGCCGAAAAACGCCTCGAAATCGACTTCCTGAAAGGATTCGCGACCGATATTTCGCGAGGCGACCTGGCCTACTCCGAGGACTAAGGGAATCGATGCCTGGCGCGCGATATGAACCGCAATAGAGGCGTTCGTCGCACCGGGTCCTCGAGTAACAAACGCGACCCCCGGGCTCCTGCTCAATTGAGCAGATGCCACGGCCATCATTGCGGCGCCGCTTTCGTGACGACACGAGACCAATTCTATCTGGCCCCGGACATCAAACATCGCGTCCATTACCGCCAAATAACTTTCACCGGGAACGCAAAAGACGCGCTCCACGCCTTCCGCAAGAAATTGATCCACTACAAGTTGGCCGCCGCTGCGCATTATTTAAATCCTTCAGTCATGAAACTTTAGTTAAGATTTTTTTCTATGCTTATCCAGGACCGCCAAGCCACGTTGAAACACCCATCGCTTGGCGACTATTGATTGAGGGGGCGCGAAGGATCGGATCGCGCGTCGCAAATTCTCTCGCCGGTCGGGTCGGGTTGCGTACTCGACGCGGATGTTCGAACCGGACGACCTATTCTAATCAACGACGAGCACCGGGGTGGTGAGCTTCTCACGGTCTTCCAGGTGCCGGTGAGCGGACGCCGCATCCTTAAGAGAGAACAACTGCGCGGGTCGCGGCACCACAGCGCCGCTCAATAACGAATTGAAAAACCGGTCCGCGCAGGCCTCAGTTTCGGCGACGTCGCTCGCATAGTGATCTAGGCGCGGTCTCGTCAAAAATATCGAGCCTTGGCTGGCAAGACGCAGAACATCTAACGGTGGTGGTTTTCCGGAGCCATTACCGTAAGCCGCCAGACAGCCGCGTGTCTTAACGCACGCCAACGACACCTCGAAAGTATCTTTGCCAACCGAGTCGTAGACCACATCGCAAAGCTTGCCGTTGGTAAAGTCGCTCACTTTCGCGACGAAATCTGGATCGGTGTACTCAAGCACCAGTTGGCAACCCACATCGCGCGCGTGTTTGAACCGAGAGCTAGCACCAACGGTACCGATAACATTTGCACCGAGCGTACGGGCCCACTGGCACAAAATGACACCGGTGCCGCCACTGGCAGCATGAACCAAGACAGTGTCGCCTGGCTTCACGGAATAGAGGCGAAACAACAGATACTCAGCGGTCATGCCGCGTAGCAGTGTTGCGGCGCAAACTTCATCGCCAATGCCGTTCGGCACGCGGACCAGCGAATCCTCCTCGATCGCTCGGTCTTCTGCGTAAGCTCCAATTGCTGCAGCGCCATATGCGACTTTGTCGCCAACTTTAAAGCGGCTTACCCCGCCGCCCAAGGCGGTAACGTGTCCAACGCCTTGTTGCCCGATAACGCTCGGGGTCGGTACAGGGTAAAGTCCAGAACGCATGTAGGTATCGATATAATTTACGCCGACCGCGGTGTGGTGAATCACAACCTGCCCGTCGCCTACGTTTGGTGTGGCCACCGACTCCCAGGATAATTTTTCGGGGCCGCCGGTTTCATGCAGTACAATTGCTCTGGTCATAATTTACCCTATAGTTCGCGCCGTTGTTCGGTGTCTTGCGCGAGGTGGTCCATCGGTGCGGATCAGGTCGATATCCGCGCGGCGTCGACAGTTTATACGATGCCATGTTATGCGTCGGCTATGAACACTCGACAGCGCAATCGCGATTCTCGTCCCATTACGATGGGAGATTCGCGACCAAAGTGGACCCTATTTGGTTGAGTAACAATGTCAAAACATGCCTTAAGCGTATTTTTCAATTTTCGAAGCCCGTATAGCTATCTCGCGGCG
>JBLFWZ010000051.1:0-20273 GCA_047611905.1 Gammaproteobacteria bacterium
CGACGAGCCATTCTGCTAAATGGCGAAGTCTGAAACTCACTGGCCACGCTGCCGTGGTAGTTAAAGCGATGGTCAGGTACAGGCTGTGGTTGGAGATGGAACGATAGGCAGGTATGGCGCAGTAAGTGGGGAGACCTGACCGTTGTGGTGACAACGCTCAGGAGTCAGAGCCCTCGTAGTAGTGCACGGCATTGAGGTGTCGGAAAAGTGTGGAGAGCAAACCCACGCCGAGCGAAGGGGGGCAGGAAAGTAGAAACGGGCAGTTTAAATCGATGCAAGAAAAGGAAGACACAGGTTCACGAGTGCGGGCAACCGCTAGACCAGAATCGAACTCGGATGATCCACGTCAGTGGTCATGGGTAGACGCATCGGTGTGGACGAAACGTATGTTGGCGGCCCTGGGTAACGGGGTCCAAGGAGGTAGATGGCATAGTTTGATCGATAAGGTGTCTGCAGCGCAGACGTTGTGGTCGGCCTGGCAACGGGTCAAAGCAAACCGCGGCGCTGCGGGCATCGATCGGATGAGTGTTGAGCGCTTTGAAGCCAATGCCGAGTACTACCTGAAGGTACTGGAATGTGAGTTGCGGAACGGCAACTACAAACCGGTACCGATCAGGCGCGTTCACATTCCGAAAGGTCCGGGTAAGACCCGGCCGTTAGGGATCGCGACGGTCGCAGACCGGATCGTACAGGGGGCTTTGAAGTTGGTGATGGAACCCATCTTTGAAAAGGAGTTTCTGCCGACTAGTTTTGGCTTTCGACCTGAGCGCAGCTGCAAGGATGCGCTGCGGATTGTTGATAGGCGTTTGAAGGACGGCTACACCTGGGTGGTGGATGCCGATCTTGAGAGCTACTTCGATACGATCCCGAAGCAACGGTTGATGAATTTGGTCAAAGCTAGCGTCAGTGATGGCAAGGTACTGAAACTGCTACAGCAGTTTCTCGACCAAGAGGTCGTTGAGGGGATGAAACGCTGGACGCCGATGGCAGGAACGCCGCAAGGTTCAGTGATCAGCCCTTTGCTGGCTAATCTTTATCTGCACGGTTTGGATCATTTGCTCAGCACGGACGAACATCAATACGTTCGCTTTGCTGACGACTTTGTGGTGATGTGCCGCACCCGGCAAGAAGCCGAAGCGGTGCTCGTCGAGATTCAAACTTGGGTGGGTGAGCAGGGTCTGACGTTGCATCCGACGAAGACCCGTGTGAGTCATTGCGCGGTGAAAGGACAGGGGTTCGAAATTTTGGGTTACCGATTCGAAGCCGGCCGTCGCTGGGTTCGCTCGAAAAGTCTAAAGGCACTTCGGGATAAGATCCGGCAACTAACAGGCCGAACGCGAAGCGGCAATCTGGAAAGCATCATCGCCGAACTCACGCCCATTCTCAGGGGTTGGTATGGATACTTCAAACACGCCAATCGGTCCACGTTCCGTGCTGTTGACGGTTTCGTGCGACGACGGTTGAGAGCGATCTTACGTAAGCGGGAAAAACGTCCCGGGTATGGTCGCACCTCGAGCGATCATCGACGCTGGCCGAATGCCTTCTTTGCTCAGCATGGGCTTTTCACTTTACACGAAGCCCACGCTGCCGCAAGCCAATCCCGAAAGGGAAACTACTGACTGGAGAGCTGTGTGCGGGAAAACCGCATGCACAGTTCGGAGGGCGGGGAGGACGAAAGTCCTTCCCGACCCCTATCAACGGCCATGAACGGAAGTTCGAGAATCTTGAAATCCAGGTAAAAAGAAACCCGCCGAAGCGGGTTTCCGATATGGGCTCGTTACGAGCGGTTACCGTACTTTGCGACCCTTCCATCCGAACATCCCGGTTGCAAAACCAAACAGCCACACTGCAGTAGGTAGTGGAACGGCAGCCGCAACTTGGAACTGAACATCATCGTGATGCAGTCATTATCGTTCAGCTCACGCGTAGTTTAGCCCGTTACTGATCTGGCGTAGCTGCAACCAGACTTTCTAATAATTCTTCATCGAGCTTCGGAATCTTGACCGGATCCTTTTCGTCTTCGCTCAGTGATTTGATTTTTTCGTTTGCCTGCTCGCATAGCTCGTGCATTTCACGCAGGCTTTCTGTCACCGGCGCGATAGATTCGAGTTTTACCCTTTGATCTTCGATATCCCGTTCGAGCGAGCCTTTTTCCTTGCGCGTATTCCGCAGTTGGGTTTCGATGAGTGTCCGGACCTTGGCTTCGTCGAGCTTCTGCTTTTTCAGCGCCTTGAGCTTTTTGACTACGTTTTCGGGTGTATCAGAGAGCGCCTTGGATATGGCTTTGAGTTGGTTTTGTTTATCGGCAACCTCAGCTTTGCTCTTTTTCAGGGCCTCGGTGTTTTCTTGTTTACCGATCACGACTTTTCGTTCCGCGGCCTCGCGAGCGTTGGTCGCTTCGGCAGTTTGCTCTTGCGCTTCGGCTAGCGCCTTCTCAATCGTTTCAACCTGTGCCTTCATTTCAGCAAGCTCTTTGGCCGTTTGTTCGCGCATGCGGGCGATATTGGCATCGGCCTCCTCGGCCCGTTTAATGGCCCCCGTCAGGGCGGAGCGCAGGTCTTCAGTACTACATTCGGCTTCCAAGCCAAGCGCTTTTGTGGCGGCGCCTATCAAGACCTGTTTACTGATTGCCAAGTCTTTCCAGACTTTTAGTTGAATCTCGGATTCTGTTTGCAACACTAAATATATTACCTTGTTATAGAAAGCGGCGCCGAAGGCTAACATATATCGATTCTACGTAATCGTTTTGGCTTCGCCTGTCGGGTAGGTCCCATGCAAGAGCTGGAACGATATCGGGCGTCAGAGCAACAACCATCTGGCCCGCTTTGGTTCGACTATACCCTATTGCGCTGCGGCAGACAGCGTCTGCTCACGACCCCAAAATGGGCGATCACATCAATCTCCGTTTAATCGGAAAACGGCCAGGAATCGTCATTCGAAACAGCAAAAGGCAAGACGAAGAGCTTAGTTTTCTAGATCTGATTAGTCGCAATTTAAAATCACTAAATCAACAGTGTCCCCTGAAGGAAACTCCGAATCAGATATGCGATTTCGAAATTAGTATAGGGGATGTCTGTAGCCCTCATTTAGCCGGGACGCGACAAATGGAAATCCGGAATAGCGATGACAGGCGAACCTTTTGCGTAAGGCCGCAAAGCAACTTGCGTGTTGAACTGCCTTAAAAATACCGCGGAACTTCTCCGTCTGTCAGGTAGCAATCCGTCTTCTGTTCACAGTAAGCACGCCCAATGCCGCGAGTATTAAGAATAGTGCCGGCGGCAGAGGGGTCGCTATAACGAGAGGGTTCAATCCAACGACGTATTGGATGTCTGGATCAAACTTACCTGCTTCGAACCCGACGGGCGCATTGAGGGGATCGCTGCGCCGGCGCGCCGGTGCAAACTCGCTGATCGCGCCGCCTAATGTCACGAAGCCGAATCCGAGCGCATTCAATCCGGAGAACGCGCCGAACTCGTCGAGATCGTAAATGCTGGAGGCGACCGTATCTTCGGGCCTAAGATTCCGGATCTCGACTTCGTCGATAACCGCTCCGGAGGCTATCCCAAGATCCGTTAAATCGTATACTGTCGGCGTGGTGAACTGAACGGCGTCGGTCTGATTGAATATCTGGTAATACCACCGGGTCCATACTTTGGTCGCATGCTCACGTACGCGGATCGCGTAGGCTTCGCTTGTCGCTTTTTCGAATATCGCGAGGTCGTTGCCCGAGTCGTTGCGGAGCCCGATTCCGTCTGCCCAGCGCGTCGATATGACGTCAAGTGTATTGGTGAGTCCTGCGATCGCGCCTGGGTCGCTGCCCAAGGTTACCGATGAACCGACGTCGCCGAATCGGTCAGTCCCGTCGTACTCGGGTTGGAATGTTGGAACGCGAAAGAAGGTTCCAAGGGACTGGCCCATTGTCGCCGTAGGCACCCAATTGTCCGATCCGCCGCTGAACAACGCTGGACCGTAGCCGCCAGTCACGATGCGTGCCCGGGTCGTGCCGTTAACCGGATCGAACATCACACCGAAGACGTCTACCGTCGCTGCTGCAGCAGAACAGGAAAATGCCCAGGCAGATATGACCAACATCCGGCTCACAATTCTTATCGACATTGTCTCAAAGCTCAACATAGTTACCCACGGGGATGTTATTAACGTTCCGTTTCCTTCGAAATACTGACTAAATTTCATCAGCGACCTACATGACGTTGCTATTTTAAAGTGTAGCAATATACGCGCCAAAAAATTAATCACATTTGGATCAAGACGTTACCGCCAACGTGTAAACCCGGGCCGGCGAAATGGCGGAAAATTGTAAAGTTTCTAAGAATTAGAGGAGTCCTAAATGCCCATTTTTGTAAAGAATCTTGACAGCTATCTCCTTCGAGTTCGACAGACGCCGCCCAATTCCTAGATGCTATTGAGGCCTTGCAAGCTTTTCTAATCAGTATTTCTGAATTATCTGCACCTATTTCGTAATTTCCTGAAACCTGTCCGGTGCAGCCCGATCGAATACTCGATCGAGTTTCGCGGTCCATTTCCAGTCGCGTCGATCAATGGCAATATTCACCGTTAGACGAACGCCGTCTTCTGAGACGGTAATTCGTTCACTGGGTTTTTTGCCCTTGGTTATGCGGATTTCTAATATCAATGTAGGGTTTTCCACAAGGCTAGGGCGACCCCGATTTCCGTTTCTACAAGTTCCTCACCGCTTGCAGTGAAAATACGTCCGTCCGAGTTAGGGAGGGTATAAGACAAATAAACGCCCCTTTCCCCAATTCCGCGGAGTATTTTGAGGGCATCAAACAGCCGTCAACTGATGCTTCGAGGGGGTGTTCTGTAATCGGGCCTTGCGGGGCCAGTAACTGGCCAGAGGTGGCGCCGCTAGCCGCTTTGCGTTCGAGACGTGTGGGGATCTTCTCGATCGCCACCGGATCTTCAAAGCAAGCGATGATCTTGACCGAACCACCTCAACGATTCCAGATCGTGACACTGAGATCGAATCCCCGCTTCAGACGGTGTGCGCATGTCGAGGTTAAGTGCATATTAGCTACCGCTAAAGGACCGCTGAGGGCACTTAGCCGAAGTAGCGCCACCTCCCGCGAACGTCCGCTTATAATTCCTTTTAATTATGGACCCCGAACTCAAACGCCATAACGAAGTAATCCGCCAATACAATTGGCACGGTCGAGCTCGTCGAGCTTAATTGGAAATCAACGACTATGGCAGCGCGGTTTTGACGACGCATAAAATTTTGAAAAATTATCCTACCGCTACGATTTGTGTCGCAGCGTTTCTCGGCAGCAGTATCTGGTTCAGCGTTAACGCGGTCGCAGATGGATTGTTCTTGGCGTGGGGACTTACGACTATAGACCTGGGTCACCTCACTAGCACCGTGCAATTGGGCTTCATCCTTGGGACTCTCGCGATCGCGTTAACCGGTATTGCGGACCGTTTTTCGGCGAGCAAAATTTTCGCTATCGCGGCAGTGATCGGCGCAATAACAAACACTTTGTTTGTACTTAGCGACGGTAATTTAACGATTGCATTAGTCACCCGATTTGCCACCGGCTTAACGTTAGCGGGTATCTATCCGATCGGCATGAAGCTCATCGTGCGATGGGTGCCGGATCGGGCGGGCAACGTGCTGGGATGGATGGTCGGATTGCTGTTAATTGGGAGCGGTCTCCCGCACTGCATTCGCGGCGCTTCGATCGCAACGGATTGGCAAGGTGTCTTATATATCTCTTCAGGTCTTGTGCTACTGGGTGGTGCGCTGATCTGGTGTTTAGGTGACGGTCCGAATGTTGCGGTCGCGCCAAGCGCGCGTATCGGTGATTCGCTTGCGACGTTCGCAATTCCCAACTACCGCGCGGCAGCGCACGGGTATTTCGGACACATGTGGGAACTCTACGCATTTTTCGCGTTAACGCCCTTCCTACTAGCAGCATCAGGAGTATTCGAAGGTCCGGCCGTCTACCTGGGCGCGTTTGCAGCCTTTTGCGCCGGCGGATTCGGTTGTATTGCGGGCTGCTTGCTAAGTTGTAAGCATAGCGGTGCGCGTATTGCCTGTATCGCGCTCGCAGGCTCCGCGACCATGTGCTTGTTGGTGCCCATACTCTATTCAATCTCGACACTCACCATTTTTACCCGCCTTGATGATATGGGGCATGTTCGCGTGCGCAGATTCACCGCAATTTTCGGCACTAGCAGCACGTGCGTGCCCGCCTGAACGAGTGGGTAGCGCGCTCGTCATGATGAATAGCCTCGGATTCGCGATTACAATCGTCGCGATTGAAGTCGTTACATATTTTTGGGAATCGATGCAGGTGATGGTTCTTTTGTTACTCGTTCCAGGACCGCTCTACGGCTTGTTCGCGATGCGTAAACTATGGTTGTCCTCGGCACCAGCACGCCCCAGCATTGATACAATTGACGGCCGACAATAAACCCATCGCGAGCTGCCTCGCACAATATTTTCTTGTGAGTCGGGCCGTTGAGTCCGGATTCACATGCACGCAATCTGCTTGACGAGTTCGAACGCAAGTGGTTTAAAGATCAGTACTGACAAGGGAGATAGACAGCATGCCAAGTTTGGCGCGATTCGCTTTAGAAGATCAGGTAGTAGTCGTAACGGGTGCGGGCCGCGGTATCGGTCGGGTCATCGCGAAAGAGGCTGCCCAATCGGGAGCAAAAATCGCCATCGGTAGTCGCTCGACTGATGAACTGGAAAGCCTTACTGCAGAGCTGGTTGCGAACGGTAGCGAGTGTATGCACCACGTTCTTGACGTGTCCAAGGTCGCTTCCATTCAGACGTATATGGATGCTGTGATTGCGCACTACGGCCGCATCGATGTGCTTATCAATAACGCGGGCTATAACAAGCTAGCAAAGATTCTGGACTACGACGAAGAAACATACGACCGGATAGTGGATGCTAATTTAAAGAACGTTTTTTTCTGCTGCCAGATCGTTGCGCGACAAATGATCAAGCAAGCTGGCGGTTCGATTGTGAATATTTCGTCGCAAGCCGGGGTTGTTGGGGCGCCCGAACGCGGGCCGTATAGCGGCGCTAAAGCTGGCGTGAACAATCTCACTCGAACGATGGCAGCGGAGTGGGCCGAATTCGGGATCAGGGTTAACGCGGTGGCCCCAACTGTCACTCGCTCGCCGCTCGCCGAGCAAGCGATGAAAGATAGCCCGGCATTGAGGGAAGCCGTTCGAACGAAGAATTTGTTACGTCGAGATTTGGCGGAGCCAGAGGAAATTTCTGCGCCAGTTATCTTTATGGCGTCGCCCGCTGCGTCGATGATCACCGGCCACACCTTGGTCGTGGATGGTGGCTGGACGATGGTCTAAGACGACCACACCGAGTGGCTACGTGCAGATCTGGATTGCTACCATCGCCCGATCCGTCGAGCGCTAAAGCGAGCGAGTAAGCGTTAGCCCTCGCCCGAACGGGCTTTTAAGGCTTGAGCAAATGTTAGTACCCGTTCCGCTTCCGCAGAATGCAGGTTTTCGATGAGCTGTCCGTCTAGTTCGGCGACGCCGCGGCCCTCGGAAATTGCTGCGTGCCAGGCGCGCAACACTTTTTCGGCGTGTTCGATTTCGTCATCGCTGATCCCGAAAATTTTATTCGCCACTTCGATTTGCGATGGATGAATCAGCGACTTTCCGTCGAAACCCAGGTCACGCCCAGCCGCGCAGGATATTTCAAAATCCGCTAAATTACGAAAATCGAGATGCACGCCGTCGATCACATCAATGCGCGCAGCGCGGGCCGCGAGAACACAGTGCTGTAGCGCATAGCTAAGATTAGTCCGCGAGCTGGTATGGCGCGCACGAAGTTCTTTTACCAAGTCGCTGGTACCGACGACGAGTGCGCTGATCCGAGGCGATGCGTGTGCAATAGACTCGACATTTAGAATGCTCTTCGGTGTTTCTATCATTACCCACACGGGTAGATTGCTGCCGCCGGCTCGATCAAGTTGGCTAATAATGTCTTTCAGTTCGCCAGCGGACTCTACTTTCGGAAACAACACGGCGTGCGGATTGATCTTGGCCGCGAGCGCTAGATCATCTCGGCCCCAAGGCGTGTCAATTCCATTAACTCTGAGCACGATTTCTCGATACCCGAAGTCGCCGTCTTGCAACGCACTTTCAACCTGTTGGCGTGCGACGGTTTTGCTTGTCGGTGCGACGGCGTCCTCGAGATCAAAAATAAGTGCATCACAGGCGAATGTTTGCGCCTTATCGAGCGCGCGGGAATTTGCGCCAGGAATATATAAGACTGAGCGACGTGGGTTCATAGTCTTGTCGCTGCGTTTGTATTGAGTATCCACAATGGTTTTTTGGCGCGCCGAGGATAGGTGTTCGCAGCCACGTTATTGCGAAGTAAGAAGGTATTATTCATAAGGTCCAAGGGTGCCGAAAGTTCTCAGTGGATTCTACTGGCAATCGGGTGCGATGGACATTTTTGACGACCCGATCGCGAGCTCGGAAGAGTTTCGTTTTGAGCGAAACACAGCGCTCGCTTACCTGAGGTTCGCACTCTCCATGGCCCTTACGTTGAGATCACGTTTAGTAGTACGCTGCGCTGGGGTTCAATCAGACGGTCTACTGAGGGAGATGAAAAATTATGCTTAGAAAAATCACATTTGGAACGGCACTTGTCTTTTTACTAATGGGACTCGCTGGCCCGGTCTCTGCCGGCAGCGTTAGTGAAGATTCGATACGCGCGTACTACGCTGCCTGGACGGGCGGTGATGTCGATAAAATCATGACGTACTTCAGCGACACTATTGTTTATGCAGATATGGCGACCGGCGCTCGATCGAGCGGTAGGACGGCCGTGCGGGAATTCGTACAGAAGTTCGTCGACGGCTACGCTGGTGTTCAATTGGTTCCGGCCAGTATCACGATAGGTCCTGCAAGTGCAGCAGTCGAATGGGTGATGAGTGGTGGTAGTGGCGCTGAAGCATGGAGCGTTCCCGGTGTCTGTGTATTTGCTCTCGACGGCGATAAATTTTCGAAGGCGACCGATTACTGGAACAAAGAATAGGCTGAGCGATATCGGCCATGTTTAGCGCGCATTGTTGCAGATCAGTAAAAACACTTCTTCAACCCATTACATGAAGGACAATTGCTAATGAAACTGTCAACCATAATATTGATACTTGGGCTCACGCTATCGATGAACGTGGTCGCCGAATCTTGGTACCCGTCTAAATGGGGAAAGGACGACACCTTAGGCGCCGTCAACGAGATCACACCAGCGCATATTGTTAACGCTGCCAAGCTCGTCAAAACCGGTAAGCGCTATGCCCTAGGTATGGAAACGTCCAGGGACACCCCGGCATTTGGCGCCCGCACGGCGCAGATCTTTATGGTCTCGCACGCGGCTCTATTCGGCAACGCAGGCGAGCCGTATGGCACTGGTAAGGCAACCGGCAATGACGATTGGGCGTTGTTGTTTTTTGGTGTCGGATCGCAAATCGATGGCCTAGCTCATGTCGGTATCGATCATGTCTACTACAACGGCAACAAGGTGCAGGATTTCTTCCATCAAAGTGGAACGAAAAAATTAGGCACGTCCAACATTCCGCCCATTGTTACGCGTGGTGTGGTGCTAGATATTGTTGGCTATCTAAAAGAAACGCAGCCAGAACGAGTGATGACGCTCGAAGGCAAAGAAATGCTCAAGCCGGATGTCGCGGTGAACGAATCGGAATTGAAAGGCGCGCTGGCGCGACAGAATATAACGTTAGGTAAAGGCGAAGTGATCATCGTGCATACGGGTTACATGGCGCTCATTGACATCGACCGGAAACGCTACATGGCGTCACAACCAGGCTTAGGTCTAAATGGTGCGTTGTTCCTCGCAAGCCACGATCCGGTCGCTGTTGGGGCAGATACGTTTGGTATTGAGGTCACACCCGGGGAGGTAGAAGGCTTAGAGCTGTCAGTGCACATGGCATTGTTGCCGAAGCGCGGTATTTACCTACTAGAGAACATGGTGACGCACGAACTCGTGGCCGACGAAGCGTGGGAATTCATGTTTGTTTTAGGACAGGCGCGCATAAAGGGCACTGTGCAGATGATTATCAACCCGGTTGCGATTCGTTAACTCAGCGTAGGAATAAGGATACGGGACAATCGGTGGATCGATCTCGGTGACTGAGAATCGCGATAGCAAAAAGCGCCTAGGGAATGATATGTTTAGGCGCTTGAACCCGAGCGAGTCAACAATTACCTATGGACGTTTTAGAAGCGATTGCAAGCCGGAAATCGATCCGCGCATTTACTGATCGACCAGTGTCGATAGACACCGTACGCAAAATTATTGAACTATCGCAGCGCGCGCCGAGCGGTACGAACACACAGCCCTGGTATGTACACGTTTGTATGGGCGAGGTGCGCCAAGCGATCACAGACGACGTGTTAGCGCTTGCCGCGCGCGGTGAGGCGAAGACATACGAGGAATACGGTTACTACCCGGAATCCTGGCACGATCTGCATCGCGATCGACGTCGCGGGGTCGGCTGGGGTTTGTACGGGTTACTTGGCATTAAAAAGGGAGATCGCGAAGCAGCCGCACGACAAGGTGCGCGCAACTTTAAGTTTTTCGATGCCCCAATTGGACTGTTCATCACGACCAATTCGTATCTTGCACGCGGCAGTTGGTCGGACGCTGGAATGTATATTCAAACCATCATGCTAGCAGCACGTGGCTTCGGGCTGCATACGTGTCCACAGGCCGCGTGGATCCAGTTTCAAGAACCGATTTTTCGGCATTTGAAAATCCCTAGTGATCAAGTACTCGTTTCTGGAATGAGCTTGGGTTATGCGGATCCGCAGGCGATAGAAAACACTTTAGTTAGTGAGCGTGAAGCAATTGAGAATGTCGCGACGTTTCACGGATTCGATGCGGGTTAAACGACGTCGAGACGATCGAATCTGACCCGGTTGTTCGGCTCCGGTTAGGAGCAATGACTGAAACAACGCTGTTACCTATGCTTCCAGACGATTGTGTTGCCTATCTCTCGGATCGCTCAGAGTGACTGCGAATCGGTAGTTTTATCCATCTCTAGGCTCGAGTTGCGAATACGGATGCAACATCAGATTTAGCGATCGCGGCTACCATATGCTCCTTCACCAAGCCCGCATTAGCAGCACGATGCCGCCGGCGGCTGAGATCAATAGCACGATCGCACGCGTCGCTTGAGCGTTGAGATAGCGCGCCAAATATTTCGAGCAAGCAAAGCCCAGCAACATGCCGGGTAGCAGCACGACTGAGAGCTTTACTTCATTCCAGCCAAGGCGACCTGCGCTATACAGCGCGCCTAATATAAATGGCGTTGTTAGTAGGAAATACGCTGACATCGTTCCACGCAGTGCGGGGCCTGGCAGACCTTGATAAAGCAGCGCGATGGGTGGTCCACCGATAGAGGTAATCGTTCCCATGAAGCCGGAAATTCCACCGCCGATTGCGGCATTTGAAGGAGTAATTGTGGGGCGCCAACCGAGTAGGCTGACGCCAACTGCCAACAAAAGTAGCAATCCAAATAATGCTGAGTAGCTTGAAGCGCTCACCATCGATATCGCAAATCCGGCAAGAAACGCACCCAACGCGCATGCCCCCACGGCCCAGCCTAATGCGTGATATTGAATATCTTTACGCGTGGTCCAACCGACCAGGCAGACAATGACGACGGAATTGATAATGATCGGTGCGGGCACGAGTTGCGGATACAGCAGTAGCAAAATGGGTGCGCCAATAAAGTTAAAGCCAAAGCCGACCACGCCATGAATTGATGCTGCAGCGAACGAAATGAGCAGACACAACAACAGACCAAGTGTATCGATGGGCATAACTAGCAAACGTCATTATCTGAGGGCCGACTTCGCATCCTACCAGGCATAACGAGGCGGCGGATTGACTGCATTGATCGAGGTCGTGCGTGCGCGTTCGGTGCGCCGTATGCTGGGAAATCAAAGATCGTGAAGCCCCTAGGGCGAGCGGCTTGGGCCGACAACGCGCGTTTCGACGGACCAACCAGCGAGTAAAATTCATGAGCTGCGCAATCGAAGAAGTCTCCTGTGCGGGGACGAAGCTTGCGCGCTAACGGACGAAGAAAACTCGACGATCCTTAGCCCCGCGGCGCGAGCCCACGCAGGACAGCTTGTAATTGACTCGCTACGGTTTTCCGCCAGCGAGTCAGCTGATATGCTCAACTCATTATAAAATGGCCGCGGCCAGGATGTTCTCTACATGCAGTGTCTTCGTTCGACTATTTTATTGACTGCTTTGCTCGTGCTGTTGTGTGGTGTGTCTGTAACAGCCAACGCTCAATATAATAACGATATTTACTATTGCTCTACCGACGGTCGTGCCTACGCCCAGGGCCAAGGTGGCATCCTGTGTCCGAGTCCAAGAGGGACGGTGCCGGTTTGCCCGAATGGGTATGCATGTAACTGCATAGACACTGATGGTTCCTGTACCGATGGCGACGACGACTGGGGCTATCGTGCGCAACAAGGTAGTTCGGCCGCTACATCTCAACCGATTTACTATTGCTCTAACGACGGCGCATCCTATGCGTCGGGCATGGGCGGTATCCTTTGCCCGGGTCCGCGCAATGCGGTGCCGATCTGCCCACATGGATATCCATGTACCTGCATTGATGGCGACGGTTCATGCACGGATGGTGATGATGACTGGGGTTACACGCCTGTTCAACAACCGCCCGCATATGCGACACCCACACCCGCATACGGGCAGCCTTATCGGCCACCTGCTGGTTCTGGCCAGCCGGGTTACCCCGCGCCCCAACCCGGTTACGCGCCGCCGCACAGTGGCTATACACCCCCACCGGTCGGCTACCAGCCTCCGGCCGCTGGCTATCGTCCGCCGCCCGCTGGAGCCGTAGCGCCGCCTGCAGGATATGTGCCGCCACCACCGGGTTACACGCCGCCACCTGCACGGTATGTGCCACCATCAACGGGTTACACAGCACCGCCTGCCAATGTCTATCGGCCGCCGAGAAATATATCCACCGGCGAACTTCAAGATTGGCAGCGCTACCTCGGCGCCGCTGGCCATAAAGCGTTTGCAAAATCGGCCACTACAGGACGTTACGGCTGGGGCACGGGAAAGAGTTCTCCAAACGAGGCTCAGCAAACCGCGATCCGAGAGTGCATCGCCGTCGATTGCAAAGTCATATCGGTAAACGGGCAAAGCGTCCACCCGTAACCGACCGACGCTCGCGCACCGTTATGCATCTCATATCCTGAGCGGCACCGGTGGCACGCACTGTTCGATTTAAATGGCTAGATAGACAACATGCAATAGGTTTTGAAGTGCCAATTCACGCTCGACTAATATCGATCGCAGACAGGTTTCGTTAGGTCGAACCAACCCACTAGTTGACCAATGCTGTCCGACATCATGATGCGGATCCGTCCGCCCAGAGCCGTGACGCTGTTGGGGTCAGATTTCACGCAGAATTGCGGTGCGATACGCTGCATCCAACCTGCAGATACTTGGTTCGTCATTGCAGGCACTTGACCCGCAAATTTCAAATTCACGAGGACCATGTTGTAGCCGAAGTCAGTGGTAGCCGTGTCGTTGTACAATACAATCCCATCGAAGTTTTGACCGAAAGTTCGAGAACCTCTTGGTATCGCGTTCAAATAGTTGGTTAAGGCAGTCAGTGATTGATGAAGTCGATAGTTTGTAGGCGCCTGCCCGTAACCAGGTTGGGGTGGATACTGTGGCTGACCGTATGTTGGGGGTACATAAGGATTAGGCGCTTGCGGCGGTAGTGGCGGTGCGACGCCGCCGTAGTTCGGTGTCGCCGCGTTTGAGCGAACGAACCGCAAAGTGCACGCCTCGATCGTATTGGTATTAATAATATGGAGCGAGCCGGGCGCATAACTAACGCTGTAACTTTGCTGTGCTGTGGGTTGGTTCGCGAGGCCTTGCAGTACACCGAGTAGGATGGATTGCCCGACCGACCCAGACTGGTTAGTCGCACCCGCATTAGTGGCAGATACGGCGCCGCAGCTTAGTTGTCCGGAGTTGCCGTACACCGATCCGCTAAACGCTAATACGCCTGAATTCAAACACGGGTCGCCGGTGACTTTTACAGCCGATAACTGTTGACCGTTTTGATCGATCCGCACCACCAGTGGATAACTCTGACCGTTTGGACACTGATATTGGCTCGTCCAGACGCCGCTCAGTAATCCATTGCCGATCGACATTGCCATCTCCGTTACGCCGCACAGTACGACGAAAATTACGAGTAGGAATGATCGAGATATCTTCATTGTTGAGTTCTCTTTCCAGTTTGTGGTTTGCTAAGATGAACGCGCTCATTTGGGGGTGGTAATGCGCTCTGCGAAACGAAGTTCGGGACTACGAAGCTAGACTTTATACACTGTCAACGATAATTCTGATAGCCGGTTTTGTGTCCGTACAACGCATCCATAGCGTGCGCCTTGGTAGGAAAGCTAGCCTTATTTGCCTAGCGTACGAACGTATTTGAGGGTAGTTCGCTGACGGCCGTCTTCATGGTGTCGAGAAGTAAGGCGACGAGCGCCCGGTGCCCAACTTCCGTGAGCATGTAGTCGTGGCGAAAATAAACTGCGCTAGAGCGTTGCTCGGCTAGTTTCCGCAACATCGGCGTGCTCATCACGCATTGCCACTGATTCGTACGGCAATACGCTTCCACAATCTCTGTCTCAGGCGCGTCGTAAGTGTGTGGGCCGAATCCGAACCCACGTCGACCGTCTGCCCACTCGTCGGCAGCCACTTGATGGGGCAACGGAATGTGCAACAGGATGAACTTCATATTTTGTTCGTCTGCGAACTCGGCGATTGCACGGACGTGTTGCAAACTGCGTTCGTGCAGTTGCACCACATTGTCGTTTAGGCCACGTGCTGCTGCGAATAAATCTGTATCAGGGTCTCCCCGAACTAGCAATTGGTAAGCAGCCTTCGCGGCAAGGTAACGTTGTGCGATTTGGTACAAAGCGGAGATTTCAAGTACAGATTTGCGACTATTGGCAATCGGTGCCAAGTCCGCTTCGTTTTGTTTAAAGCTGACAGCAATACCGTTTTCGTCGAGCGCAGCGGTCGCTAGAAACCGATGATCGGCGACCGGCATCAAACTCGTATACACGAATAAAATCATATCCGGCTTAAACGTTTGATTGACACGCTGGCTGAGTAAAAAGCTTTGTGCGGCCCCGAAACCGGACATCCCGGCGTTAAGTAATCGGGTGTAAGGGTGAATGCCCTCGGTGGTGCGCAACTCGCGCTGGACTTCGCGAAGAAACGTCACATCGCCCATCATGCCCCAGCCTTCGACAAAGGCATCACCAAGAACCAACACACGCGGCGATCCTTTTATGGCCGCGATCATGCCGGAATCCCGTAGGCCGATTTCGCTGATCTGATAGTTGACGCTGAACTCGTCGTTTGCGGACATAAAGAATCGAGTGGCGTTGGGTCGAAAATGATAACCCAGTGTCGGGTCGGCTTGGACTAGATCGGCCGGAATTTTAATTGCATTTGGCTTTATGGGTAGCGGCACTTCGGTTGGGTGCGCGCGCAGCCATAAATCGATCACGATCAAACCGACGCACAGCGCGCCGATCAATCCGATTATGCGTTTAACTAGGGGCATTAACTTGTGATCGGGTGCTGATCCTTCCGTGTTAAGCCGTATGTCGTTGTGTCACTAGCGGATATCCGAAAACGATCCTGTCCTGCGCATTTTTTCGCGCTCCGCGGATATACGCCCTGCAAGCATTGGCATTTTAGGCGGCATCGCATGCGGATGGTGACAGTCTTAATCACGCGCAATCAGGTGCCAGGCCCGAATTCGGCGCGGATTACGACACGCGTGTGACGTGACTAACCCAATCCGCTCAAATTATTGTTCTGCCTCTAGCCCGACCGTTCTCCATACAGTTAGCTCGCTTATTACGCAGAAAGGTTCTTTAGACGTGGCATAACTTCTTTCGCGAATAACTCCATACTGTGTTGCGTTCCCGCATGCGGCGCACCCGGCAATATTCCCATCATGACCAGGTGGGTGCACGGCGAACGCTGAAGCAAATCGCGTAGCCCTTCGTAGACGAAATCCGCGGTGCCGACAAACGCAGGTTCACCGTAGAAAGTACATGCCTGATCGCGACGCAATTCCTCCGGAGTTGGGATCGAGCGGGAATCTTGGTCGTCGTTATTTACATCACCGGCTTCGATGGCCCAGTCCTGATACAACCCTAATGTGTGGTTGATCGGCTCGGCAGTGTCGTTCCATGCTTGCTCAGTCGTATCTGCAACATAAACCATCACCATCATGCTCACCTTATAGTCGTCGGGCTCGCGATCGTGACGTTTTAATGCTTCTCGATATTTCAATCGATGATCCGCTGATACGCCGGCGAGATGGCAACCAAGGCGCGCTGCCCGATCAAGCGCCTTATCGCCACGCGCACCAACCCACAACGGTACGGGTGTTTGCACGGCCGGCGGCATGATGTGCGCGTCCACCATATTGTGAAATTTCCCGTCGAAGCTCACCGTCTCGCCGTCGAGTAACTGGCGTAGCAATGGCAGTTGTTCGTTAAAGCGCGCGCCGCGTTCTCGCGGCGAGATCCCCATGCCATTGAACTCGCCCACTCGATAACCGAGGCCGACACCAATATCGAGACGGCCGTCGGAGATCACATCTGTGGTTGCGATGTCTTCAGCTAAGCGGACCGTTTGATGAAGTGGGAGCAACAACACAAACGTGCCAATGCGTATTTGCGTCGTCTGCGCGGCGATGGCAGTGGCGATAGGCATTAACGATGGAGAATATCCGTCGTCGATGAAATGGTGCTCAGTGAGCCACACGTGATCGAGCCCAAGGGTTTCCGATTGGACGCAAAGTTCGAGACTCTGGCGATAAAAATCCGCCCAAGAGCGGCGATTAAAATGTGGATTTCTAAACGGGAAAAGGAAGCCGCAATCGATACTCATGGGATTTCGCCTTAGCTGCTAGGGTACCCGTATGCTAACGGTTAATTAGGGGACAGTATATTTAATTCCGGAACGCCATGAGTGTCAGAATCTATCGTGTTGAATTAAATATGCTGTCCCCTAATTAATCCTTCGACAACACGGCACCGCGAATCAAGACTGTCAAAAATTTATCGACTTCTTCCTGATCGCGACCGCGAAACTTCATCTGCGCAATCATGTGACCGGCACTCATCACGAGATGGCCGCCGAGCAAGGGGCTGGCGTCGCTCAAGATTTCACCGCTGGCCTTGCCGGACGCAAAAATGTCCCCAAATGCAGCGATAATTCGATCCTGAAAATCGACGTATCGATTCCAGGTGGACTCGTTAACGTCCGCACTCCAATTCAACCAAATTTTGACGTAGTCAGGAGCTGTATCCACGGTGACCGAAAACTCGTGCAAGATCGCTAACAGTTTATCGACAGCGGAGCGCTCGCTCTGCGCTATGGCGGCGACGAGATTGACGAGATAGCGGTCTACTTCCGTAATAACCGCGCTAACTAAGGCCTCACGGGTTGGAAAGTAAATAAAGACGGTCGATACCGCGACCCCAGCTTCGCTCGCTACCTGCGCATGGACGCCACTCGCGAGACCCGTGCGCGCGAATACTTTCACTGCACTATCGAGCAACTGAGCGGTGCGCTGCTCGGGGCTTAGGCGGGTGCGACGTCGATTCGGTGTGTTAGCGGGCAGCTTCATGCATTGGGCTCGTTGGTGTTGACAGGGTACGCATTGGCAAATTATCCTCTATCGGAGTGAATTGTCATTAGTGGCAATAATTTCGCGCCAATTGATTCGGTGTTGGCAGCGCTTGCATCGGTGTCTCATGGTCCAGTGAGCGGAATTGTTGCTGCGTCATGGACCACTTATACAGATTTCCGGCAACATTTTGTGCCGGCGAAACTGGAGGACGCGAGTCCTGCCGAATGACCACGAAGGGTCTTAACCGATGGCTACAGCATCACCGCGACGCAAGATTATACCGTTTCGATACGTCGAGCCCGCCAAGCGTCGCGCGACACAATACGAGGAAGTCACCCTCCATAGCCAGTGGGATCCCAAAAATTATGCCACCCAGGGCTGGTTCAACCGGGACATTAATGGTCGACCGCCATGGGACGAAGACTCGACGGCGCTTAAGGCTAAGGAATGGTGGGCTTATCGTGACCCTTCCGAAGATTGGTTTAAACCCTATGTCACCCGTCAAGCAGCGACCGGTAATTCGATCACGCAAGCGATAGAAGGCGCGACCCGAGCGCGGCTGTTCGATGGCTTGTTGCCCAAATGGCAAGCGTTCCTCGAGACCGACTATGCCGCCTACCGTTACCCAGAGTACGGCTTGTTTATGGCGTTGAGTTACGCGCAGCGCGAAGCGTTATCAGACGTCGTCGCCGGGCCCTTGATATTTCAGGCGATGGAAAAAGACCGGCACGCTCAAGATCTCGCGCTCTATGGCATGACGCTGGAGGACGCGATTCCCGGCTTCGACGAAGGACAGTCGAAAACGCTTTGGATGGAATCTCCGGTATGGCAAGACTCGCGTCGAGTGATTGAGTATTTAATGGCATCGCGAGATTGGGGCGAGATAAATTTCGTTATTAATCTCATTTATGAACCCTTGTTCGCCACACTCTTCAATCGCGAACTGGTTTTGCGCGCCGCCTCTCGCCATGGCGATACTGTGGCAGCCGTGATCGCGCAAGGCGCAGAAAAAGATCGCCCGCATCGCCAAGGCTCAGCCGTCGCACTGGTACGATTTCTGCTCAGCGCAGACCCAGACAACAAGGCAGTTATGAATGGCTGGATTGAGCAATGGACGCCACTCGTGACGAATGCGACGAACTCTCTGGCACCTTTGTTCGAAGCGACTGATATTCAAGTACAAACGTTTGCCGATGCGCGTCAAGTCGTGTTCGAGCAGTGGCAGACCTTAATGCGCGATTGCGATCTGGACGCCGCGCAGGCTTACGCATGAGCGAGCAGGGCTTAGCACAGAACCACCGCGTTAGCGTAAAACTAATGGCTGGTGAAGAAGCGTTCGCCATCGCGGAAGCAGCCTGCGTAGATAACCCGGATGCCGTGCTCGAAGATAACGGCTCCTACCTAACGGTGAGCAACGAAATTCGCCTCGATCTAAATATCGAGACAATCGTTGAAGAACTCGGGCGCCCGTACGACGTGCCAACATTGCTCGTCGTGTTGGCGAGTTATACCGGACAAGTTGAAGTGAGCGACAGTTGCGTCTCCATCACTGAAGCTCTCTCAAACTGATCACGAATTTTTTCAAGGTCACACCTCATGAGTGAATCTCTATCCAAAGCCTACGATCGCGTGAAATCGATCGACTGGGAACCCACCTACATTCGGCCCGATCAAAAATTGGTCGAGAAAACGCGTTTTCACTTGGAAGGTTTGAAACCGGTCGACCCGTTCAAAACCTTCGTGCGCGAGTATTTCCAGATGGAGCAAGAGAAGGACAATCGTCACTACGCGATCCTCGAAGCTTCAAGTCGACTGAGCGACCCGGATCCCGATCCCCGCTGGATGGAAGGGATGAAATTTGGCTTATCCAATCTTCCCGGTATCGAGTATTCCGCGGCACGGCAGATGGGTCGGATGGTGCGTAGTGTGGCGCCGATGGAATTGCGCCAAGGCTATATGATGCAGGGCATCGACGAGGTTCGACATTCGCAGCTCGAGCTCAATACCCTCCGCCATCATATGCGTAGCTGGCACGATCCGGCAGGTTATGACATTGCGATGCACGCGGCGGGCACTAGCGTTGGCGGCGGAATTTTTCGCGCGATGCTTGAAGATTTATTGACCTGCGATCCGGTAGAGACCTCGATTGGGCTGCAGATATTCATCGAAACGGCCTATACGAATGTTTTCTTCGTGGGGCTGTCCAGCGCCGCCGCAGCGCATGGCGACAAGATGATGGCCTCAACGATGCTTACCATCCAATCGGACGAAGCGCGTCATATGGCCAATGGTTGGGCGACCTTCGCGACCCTGCTGCAGGACGATCGCAATATTCCGCTTATCCAGCAAGCGCTCGACAAATGGGCGTGGCGTAGCCATACCAGCTTGAGCGTCGGCATCAATCTGTTCTCCGATTACTTTGTTACCAAACGACAAGAATCGGCGAAAGAGATGAATATGCGCTGGGTGTTCGATGAATTTTACGGCGGG
>JBLFWZ010000052.1:0-20093 GCA_047611905.1 Gammaproteobacteria bacterium
GCTTGGTGCTATCCGGTGCTATGTCGATAACATCGTCGAGCCTTCCATTAGCATTCGGCGCAGTTCTCATTGGCGGCGGCGCAAAAAATATCGGCTTACAGCCACTAGCGCTCGAGACGAGTACCGGAATTGGCGTTGCCGGCGGCCTCGGGTTTCTCTACATCGAAGCCAAATAGTCCCCCCTAGATTCAGTGATTCGAGTGCCTCTGATGCTCGAATCACTGTTTTTAACGGGCACGCCGACAACCTGCGCTTAAAGATCTCAGGCCGCCCTCCGATACCCTAACGAAACCACCATCGTAAGGTTCGAGCCCATGGCAACAGACCGACGCATCTGCCAGCCACTCAAGATTTCCCTGTGCGCGATTGCTGCCATCTGGAGCATTTGCCTAACGCCGCTTCAAGCCGCTGACCAAGCGATCGGTGAGAACGTTCGCGATTTCACCCTAGATCGTTATCACGACGCTCGACGTCTCATCCAAGGACCGCGCGCGATCGTCCAAGCCGCCGTCCCAGCGAATATAAGTTGTATCGAGTTATACGAACGTCGCCTCGAATTGCTTCGACAGACCGAGCATCACAAACCGAGTTACTGGGACGATCCACGTAACCAGGCTGCCGTTTTCATCGGCACCATCTGGACACCGGCTTTTTACTTTCTCAGTTACAGTGCGGTAGCCGCACACCTCGACGGACTGAACGCAGACGAGCCACTGCCTAACTTGGATGCTTTACGCAGAGCCTCGGCGGCAAAACGCTGCTTTGAGAAATAGCCTTCCTCGAAACTGATGAATCGTTGCGAGTCCGGTTCGCAACGTCGTGTCGCGAAGGCATTTGAACATCGCTTCAAGGGAAAATAAAAGCTGACTCCATGTACTCCGGCATCTAAAAACTCGGTATCATTGCGTTCCCATTCCTAACCCGGCGCTCGCGCCCGTCCAGATAAAACTATGTTCGAAGCACTATCTGCCCTTCCGTCGGATCCAATCCTCGGCTTAATGGCCGCCTACCGTGAAGATCCGAACACTCAAAAAGTCGATCTCGGGGTTGGTGTCTACCGCGACAACGACGGCAATACGCCGATCCTCAATTGCGTGCTGACCGCACAGCAAAGGCACACGCAATCGGAGCTGACGAAAAGTTACATCGGCCCACCTGGAGAAGCCGACTTCAATACCGCCGTACAGCGCCTGCTGTTCGGAGCCGAACATGCAGCGTTACGCGATGGTCGAGTTGGCTCGGCTCAAACACCCGGTGGCTGCGGTGCACTACGAGTCGCTGCGGAACTGGTTAATCGAGCGCGCCCTGGTGCTCGAATATGGGTAAGCGATCCGACTTGGGCTAACCATATTCCCTTGCTCGGCGACGCAGGACTTAAAGTTGAGTCCTATCCTTACTTCGATCGATCCACGAGCGGATTGCGCTTTGACGACATGATGTCGGCGCTCCAATCCGTTGGCGCAGGCGACCTTGTCTTGCTCCACGGCTGCTGTCACAACCCATGCGGCGTCGATTTAAACGCGGAGCAATGGGCCACTGTTGCGAAAACAACTGTCGAACGTGGATTTACACCGTTTATTGATATTGCCTACCAAGGATTGAGTAACGGCATTGATGAGGACGCAACTGGCGTTCGGGTCATGGCGGACCAGGTACCTGAGCTTATTGTCGCAAGTTCCTGCTCAAAGAATTTTGGTTTATATCGCGAACGGGTCGGCAGTTTAGCGATTATGTCTAAAAACCCGACTGAGTCGGCTGCTGTATTGAGCCAAATGTTGAACGTGATCCGAGGGATCTATTCGATGCCGCCAAATCACGGAGGCGCTATCGTTAAAACGATATTGAACGATCCTGAGCTAACCGCGCAATGGCATCTGGAACTCACAGAAATGCGTGACCGCATCAACGGTCTGCGAGATCAATTTGCATCCAAGCTTGCTGCGCAAATTGACCAAAATAGTTTTGACTTTATTCGCCAACAGCGCGGAATGTTTTCGTTTCTTGGCATCGACCAAAAGCAAATCGCAGTCCTGCGCGACAAATACTCTATCTATATGGTGGACTCTAGCCGCATTAATGTCGCGGGGCTTAATTCGAAGAATATCGATTATGTGTGTGACGCGATCAGCGCAGTTCTATAATTCTTTTGTCTGGGATGCCAACTCCAGTTAGGCCTCGCCACGCCGCAAGTTTAGTCATTCATCGAGGTGACCAAGATCACCTCGAGGTCTTCATGGGACGCCGGCACAAGAAGGCGCGTTTCAAACCAGATGTCTACGTTTTTCCGGGCGGGATGATTGAACGAGCGGATCGACGAGCTCGACCGCATACCGATTTAGACCCGACTATTGCAAGTAAATTGGCCGTTGCAGACTGCCAAGCGCGTGCACGTGCTTTAGCGATGGCCGCGGTACGTGAGACATTTGAAGAAACCGGTCTCTTAGCAGGAACACAGGGGGATGTTGGGCCGAGCACCGATCCAAGCTGGTCTAGTTTTCGGCAACTTCAACTTGCCCCCGATCTTAGCAAGATCCATTATCTCGGCCGGGCGGTCACGCCAACGGATCAACCCATGCGCTTCCACGCACGATTTTTCTTTATAGATGCAACGCAAATGCACGGTACTGTCACACCCAGTGACGAACTCGAAGATCTGCAATGGGTAGCCGTGGGTAAGCCGAATAGTTTACCGATGATGAGAGTGACGGAGTTTATGCTCGAAACGCTCATGGGTCGGCTATCCGGCACGATATCGAAAGCACCCTTTATCTCTTTTCAAAATGGCGCGCCACGCACACTATGGCAGTGAGCTCGTCACTACTTGACGAGCCGTCGTTCTATTTCACGCGCATTCGACCGCTCACCAATGACAGGTAGATGCCAGGTAGACACAAGCCCCCGGCGATAACCAAGCTCAAGGTGATCGCCTGCTCAAGTTGTGGATAGACCAAAGGAGTGATTTGGACCGGCCCTATGGTTCCCGCAAACGCCATCGCGACGATGCCCATGCTACTCACCTGCCCAATGACCCTCATAGTTGCGACGGAACTGGCAGCAATTCCGTATTGCTGCGCGCCCACTGAACCCATGATGGCGTTGGCGTTTGGCGAAGAAAACAAGCTGAACCCGAGTCCGGTGATCATCAAATACGCCACGATAAGAATCATCGACGTCGTCGTCCCGATAGTGGCTAGCAGTAGCAAGCCTAAGGCCGTAAACCCCATACCAAAACAGCTAATAATCCGTGGTTCGACTCGATCTGATAATTTGCCGGCATAGGGCGAAACAATTGCCATTACGAATGGCTGAGCCATCAATACAAACCCAGCAGCGGCCGGCGTCATTCCACGCAAATACTGCAAGTACAGCGAGATCAACACCAGGTTCGCAAACGTCGCCGTGTACATAATCACCGACGCAATACAGGACATCGTGAACACGCGATTTGAGTAGAAAAGACTCACATCAAACAACGGATCGGTTCTGCGATGTTGATGATGGAAGAACAACCAAAACCCCAAGGCGCCGATGGTGATAAAAACGATGCTGTGTGACTGCGGTAACGACGATATTCCCAGCATCAGCGTGACGATTGAAATCGTATATAAAATCGATCCCACAATATCGAACCTCCCCGGCCGTTCAGCGCGCCACTCCGATTTGACCCAAACCAGTCCAACCAACAATGAAGCCGTGCACATTGGAACGTGGACCAGGAATGCCGCCTGCCAACCAAACAAGCCCACCAACCAACCACCGACGAGCGGTCCACCAGTGAGTCCGATATAGATAATGGCCACCGTCAAACCGATAACCCGGCCACGCTCTTCCGGTGGATAGACAGAGGAAACTATCGCGATATGGGTACCGTAGATCATTGCCGCAGCGACCCCTTGCAGCAAACGATAGGCGACGAGAACATCGCCGCTCGACGCTCCCGTCGCCAACACTGAAGAGACGATCAGACCAGCGGTGCCAATGAGGTACATTCGCTTGCGACCGAACATATCTGCTAAGCGGCCAAAAGACAGGACTAACGCGGCACTTGAGATCAAAAACGCCAGCGGCACCCAGCTCAATAACACAGCATCCATCGATAAATCGGCGGCAATAGATGGCAGCGCTACATTTACGGCAGACAGCATCATGGGCATTGACAGGCCATTGAGCAAAATCATCAACAGTGCTGCTCTTTGGCCACGTTGGCTGATGCCGACGGAATCGGACATATAATTTAATGCTCCTAACAAACGAGCGAAATTCGTCGACGGTGCTATACAGCAAAACCGCCGCACCTTATGTTGCGCTACGTGAAATTCGCTTTATTGATCGATTCGGCGAACGCCATCGAGTTAATGAACGCGGGTGAACTCGGCTTGCAAATTGCATCGCCGTCGGCCGGCGCACCACGCGACCGACCGGAAATCCCTATTTTAGAATTAGGAGCTTATGTAGTGCTCCAACTGTTCGATAATAAATTGTTGTTCGTGAATAATTGCTTTTACTAGATCACCAATTGAAATCATGCCGACGAGTTCTTTATGATCTATAACCGGTAAGTGACGAACTCGCTTGTGCGTCATAATCGCCATGCATTGTTCGATCGTTTGCTTTGGTGTCGCACAAATCACTTTTTTGCTCATGATCGTATGCACCGGCGTATCGCGCGACGAGCGGCCCGACAATACGACCTTGCGCGCGTAATCGCGCTCAGATACCAAACCGACCGGCTTAGCACGCCTAAGCACCATCAAGGCACCGATTTCTTTTTCAGCCATCATAGAGATAGCATCCAAAACTGATGCGTCATGTTCGATGTGCCAAACATTTCGCCCTTTGTCTTCGAGTAGCTGATGTACTAACTGCATAGTGCCACCTCGTATTTAGGATTATCTACTATCCTAAGTTTAGTACACGCTAGCGCTCATGTTAGGATTCCGGAAAATCAAATACAGCGCTCGCCGGCAGACGATTAGACAGTTTGCGCGCCTCGGCCGGCGCAAGTTACAGAAGGTTCACTACATTTATGATGAAAATATTCACAATTGCTTTGCTGTGGCAGCTGGCCTCGCCATCTGCCGCAACGCCGAAAGCTTTTATAGACGGCGCCGAGCTGTTGCGCTTGTGTGAGAGCGCCGCATCATCGCATTTCTCGCGGGCTACTGATTGCCTCGGCTACGTGAGCGGTCTGTCGGACACGCACGAGGCGTTTGTTGATCTCAACACGTTTAAACCGCAATGGTGCTGGCCCACCGAAGGCGTTTCAAATCGACAAATGGCGACCGTCGTTTATAACTATCTCAAAAATAACACAGCATTGCTGGACAAAAGCGCGGCGCTACTCGCCTCAATTGCATTCTTCGAGGCCTATCCTTGCAGCGGACGTTAAAGTTAATTTAAGATATCAATGAGACACTCCTTCCCGCAAGCGTTCAACTCTTTTACGATTCACGTCTAAATCGCTGTGACCAACTCTAGCGCCGGCGCGGATATGCACCACACCCTCGTCTTGATCGATTAAGCACTCCAAGTCGTCGACGAAGCCAAATAATTTCGAGCGAAATGTCGCCGCCAGATACGGTGGCGCATTCATCGTAATGTCACCCCCTTCGGCACTAATCGAGTCGACGAGCTTTACCCACGTCGCGTCTTCTTGTCCTTTCGCAAACGTTAACGGTGCAATATACGCCGCACTGTCGGCCGCGGCATCGCTGAATACGCAGTTAGGTTTGTCTGTACAAGCTTGCAATTGCATCGCGGAGATCCCAGGAGCGCTGCCGGCCCGGGATTGAATTCCGAGATAGATGAATGCAACTACGATAGCAATCGCCAGCACGCTGACGCCTATGAATACTGTTTTCATGATCTTTCCCTCATATGAATAGCAAGACTACGGGTGTTGGACGAACGGAACGTGTTTGATCGCGAGCGCTTCCGTTGTGGCCGGTAAACTAAATTGATTTGAGCTGCTCGGCTTGCTCGGAATCGATCACGGGTGCCTCCTCGCGATTCATGCACGCCTCATAGTTGATCAGTTCAAAGGATTCCCATCGCGAGCGGCCCAAGGCAAAAATCATCGACGTATAAGCGAGTTGAAAACATCCGGAATGATGTGAAATAACGCGACTTTCGCACAGTCGATCCGTCACGGACTCCATGCAGGCATCTTGCCACGCAGTGCGGACTTTACTACTGATATCTCGCGTCAGTAAATAATCCGCGCTAAAGGCAAACCCAACGATTACAACTAGGATAACCCACCGGAGTCGCGAGGATTTTGTCGCCAAGACAACTTTTGAAGACTGTGACATACACTTACACCATTACGCGAATCGTGTCTTAGGCATATCGTATTGGTCCGATACCTATACTCGTCATTCGGCGGAAAAACTAATTCGGCCGATCCAATCGCAGTGCGCGATTATGCGACTGAAGTACACGTTTGCAACGTTGTTCGAGCTCCGAACCTTCGTCAATCGAGTCGACATAGAATCGAATCAAAGCACACATCGGATTCTCAATTTCTCGTGCCGAATTCGAGACGATTACTTTCTTGTGGATCCGGCGGAAATATTTAAGTAGGTACCACTCGGTGGTGTCAGCATCCGGCCGCAGTGCAACGAGTTCTTTTATCTGAGTGGCAACTACTAAGCGGAATTCGTCAAAGTGGGTTTGGAGCTCAGCCACGTCGCGACTTACGTTTTATACTAGCCCGAATCTTGATGCGCTAATCCGATAGGCTGGCAACCCTAAGTCTTGGACGGCCAGCCCTTCGGTCTATTTAATCCGACCGTTCAGTAATCTCGAGTAGGTGGTACCCGAATTGGGTTTTTACCGGTCCGTGAACCGTGTTTATCGCCCCGCTAAATACAACGTCATCGAATTCTTTTACCATCTGCCCGGGACCGAATTCGCCTAGATCGCCACCTTGGCGTGACGAAGGACAGCTTGAATGCTTGCGAGCCACCTCAGCAAAATCGCTGCCACCAATAATTTCATTCTTAAGTTCTTCGCACTTTTCGTTAGTGTCGACTAAAATGTGTCGCGCTTTTGCTTTTGCCATGACGGTTCCCCTAATAGCGGATAGATAGTTTTCAAAAATAGTTCGTCTGTGTCCCTCTCGGAGATTGATCGCGAGGGGCTACCAAGATCTGCTCGGCGGGTGTCGTCGACAACGGCGCGAGCAGTCCCAGCTTATCCGGATCGCACGCCCGAGCGCAATCTTAGTTAGGCGGCCGTGACGTGAATTACCGTGCCACTGACTTCTCGTATTCGCTTACCCAGTCCGACACAACGTGATATTGATGCCTCAAGGCAAGCTCGTGATCGTGAAATACAAATTCACGCAACAAGCCCTCATCGAGCGACGTTTGTATGCGTTCGAGCGTATTGGCATCTTCTAGAACCGCGTCGCGCAACTCGACCATCGAGTTTTCTTGCCCAAATCGTTGCGCTGCGTTCATCGCCGGTCGCAAGAATCCACGCATTTGCCATAGCACCTCGTTCGAACTCAGCGGCCACATTTGGTGCGTAAAATACATCCCAGACCCCATCACGATGAGCCAGTTCGGAAAAAACACGGCCACATCGATTGACCAATTCGGCGCACGAGTTTGATTTAGCCCTTTTGGCAAAAACGTTGCTTCATCGGTAGCGCCGCTCGTAATAGACGGACCCGGCGCATTTTGGAAAGCAAGACCTTGAACCGGGTTCGGTTGATAACTCAAATTGCCGACGACAGATGCAGTACGGTGAGGTCCTTTGATCCGAACGTCGATCAATCGTCCAAACGGGTTGTCCGGTCCTGCCAACGTATCGGTGATCGAGTCACGATGAAGAACCGGCACGTGATAGGTTTCGACGAATGAATCGACCATGCACTTCCAGTTTGTGTTGATCTTACCTTCGTACTCGAACACCGCCGTGCCCTTGTCGAACGGATAACCCACAAGGTCTCGACCTTGCTCGCCGAGAAAATCGGCAAGCGATTGGCTTGGGGTATCCGCGAGGTTCACGAAAATGAACCCTTCCCAGATGTCCAGGTTCACGATGGGTAAGGCCAAAGAAGAACGATCCAAATCGTAGAACGCATCACTGTCGGGAACACCCGCAAGCTTCCCCGCGAGATCGTAAGTCCAGCCGTGGAACGGACAGGTAAACCGAGTACAGTTACCAGAGGACTTCAGTTCAATGTGATTGCCGCGGTGTTGGCACACATTATGAAACGCACGGACTTGCTGATCTTTACCGCGTACAACCAAAATGCCTAACTTAAATGTCGGGATCTTTTTGATAAAAAAATCCCCAACTCCTACGATTTGCTCGACTCTGCCGATGCATAGCCAGGCTCTTCGATAAATCGCATCAATTTCGCGACTATAAAATTCAGGGCGCCAGTAAATATCCGTTGGTACCGGCCCGGTACCCATGTCGGGATATCTTAGGGTCAAATTTGCGTCCGCCACCGCGGCGCTCATGACGGTTGTACCTGCGATGCACTATCCGGTAATTGCAGACTTAACGGAAAGCGTCGTTGATCAAAGTTATCGGTCGATTTCGATTCGCCGTACCACTCAACGGCCGGCCCGACTTCGGCCAAACTCAGCATCAACTTCAACAGCGCTTCTTGCTCGCTGGAAAGTTCGCCCAGCTGATATTTTTGCAGGTAGGCGAGGGATTTATCAGCGTGGCCCAGCATGACGTCATAGAACGCTTTCAGTTCGTCGCGATTAGTTGAAAATCGTTTTTCTGATCGAGCTTGAGAGTTGGGTAATACCCACTCATCGACCAGACATTCCAATGCCGCGAATCCTCTGGGTAAGCGCTTTTTCGTAGCCACGAGCAACTCCTTCTATCTGGCGATTCGATCTAATTTCTGATGATTAAAATAACGCGGCGGCCATTTCATCCAGTTCCGTGAGCAGTTGTTTCTCGTCTCGACCTTTTAACCACAAAACAATGTTGTCGGCGCCGGCGTGCGCGACTTCGTTTAATTCCGATGCGTTACGAAAAAAACCATCAGGTGCAAACAAGGTAATATCAATTGACGCTGGATCCCTGCCCAGCTCCGTTGCAAATTTACCGATTTGCGCCTTGCCGTCGGCAATTTCCTGCGGATCGACGCAAAACGGGAGCCAGCCGTCGCCCCATTCCGCAACTCGTTTGAAAACCCTTGGAGTGCCGATACTGCCGAGATATACCGGAGGATGTGGGCGACGCGCCGGCCGCGGCAGACAGATAACTGGTGGGAAATCCACATAGGTGCCGTGGTATTCCACGTACTCGCCTGTCCATAGCGCTTTCATCGCGAGAATGTGTTCTTTCGTTTGTCCCCAACGGTGTGCGAAATCTCCGCCCATTACGGTGCATTCAGGTTCGTTCCAGCCGGCCCCGATACCGTAGAGGACGCGGCCGCCACTATAGTGATCAACCGAAGCGATCTCCTTTGCGGCGAGCACGGGATGGCGCTCAGGCACCAGCGCGATGCCGGTGCCTAAACCAATTTCCGTCGTCAATGACGCAGCTCGAGTCAACGCAATAAAAGGATCCGGCATTTTGAATAAATAATCGGGCACTGGCTGTCCGTCTTGTCTACCCGGATAGATGTCTGCGGAGCCTTGCGGTATCGCTGCGTGCTCCGGTACCCAGTAAGAGGCAAATCCTAAATCTTCAGCCCGCTTCGCAATCACCGCCGGGTCGCCGGTGTCGACATCCGTCAATACTTGGAAAACCCCTACTCCCATCCCACTTGCGGTTCGTTTTGCCACCCTCGACTCCTGTGTGATTAATATCGTCTGCGTGCCGGACTTAGCGACGCTCGCTTGCGTGTGCATATTGCATATTGAATCGTAACCCGACGCAAGTTCATTGACGTAATTATGGTCGATGCAAGATGCGATTCGATGTTAACCTTAACAGCCAACCCAAGCGAACGGACAAACTCAATATGAGCGCAGGTGAACGTATCCCAGGAACTCCCGATCCGATGCATCGATGGCCTCTTGAAACTGGCGTTACCATTGCGGCAGATTCTTGGGGTGATCCGAATGGTCCATTGGTGTTGCTGCAACACGGCGGCGGACAAACCCGGCATGCCTGGAAGAACGCAGGCGAAGCGCTCGGCCGCGCGGGTTATCACGCAATTGCATTCGATGCGCGTGGACACGGCGACTCGGACTGGGCACAAGATGGCGTATACGGCCAGGATTCGATGGTCGAAGATCTCTGTTGCTTATTAGGCGTGCTGGGTCAATCCCGTCCAGTCCTAGTTGGTGCCTCAATGGGGGGCGGCACCAGTTTAGTTGCAGTTGGCGAAGATAGAGTCGACGCAACGGCATTAGTTCTCGTCGATATCGCACCGAAAATAGAGCCCGAAGGTGTAGAAAAAATTGGCGCCTTCATGCGTAACAAACCAGAGGGCTACGACAATTTAGAAGAGGTTGCGGCGGCCATCGGCGCCTACCAACCACACCGCAAGCCGCCGAAGGATCTAGCCGGGCTAGCGAAGAATCTCCGTCTCGATTCGAATGGCAAATATCGTTGGCATTGGGACCCACGTTTCCTTGTCCGGCCGAGAGATTTAGATAAGCGCAGCGAGCGACTCGGAGAGTGCGCCAAGGTTTTGAAACTCCCGGTGCTACTGGTTCGCGGCGGCTTGTCGGACGTCTTAAGCGAAGTCGGTGCCGCACAGTTCGTCGAATCGTGTCCGCACAGTGAGTATGTGAACATTACCGGCGCGGGTCACATGGTTGCCGGCGATCGCAACGATGTGTTCGGCACTGCCGTCATTGAGTTTCTCGCCCGGACTGTACCCGTTGACGGGCAGCCAAAGCAGAGCGCTCATTCGACATCGCCACATCATGCCGGTCCTCCAGGCGACGTCAACGACGTACCTTAAGCCACCGGCGCGCGAATTTTATACGCTAGCGCTATCCGATCTGCTGACCTAAGACCCGTATGTCGATTTCCGTCGCACTAACGTTGCCAGCGCGAACGACGCAATCGTCCGTATCCGGATCTTGGTCAATGTGAACGTCCATCAAATTGTGGTGATACTGATCGCCCTTTTGTGTAAAACACCGATCGTAGTACGTGCGACCAATTCGCGCTCTAACAATCGACACCTCATCGGTGACATCACAGGGAAAGTTCACGTTCCACGTTGTCGCCGGTGCGTCGGCGCGGATCCCCAAGTTCTGCCAAACTTCCGGAATTAAACGCAGCAGGCCAGCGCGCAGTGCGGCACTAAGATCCGCGCTAAAACTTCTCGATCCCATCCATTGTTGAAAATGCGTTGGGGTTAGCTCCTGCGATAATGCCAGTGCTGGTAGTCCCGCAATATTCGCTTCTAAACACGCCCCAACTGTTCCCGATGCGAAGATAAATCCGATGCCAACGTTTTTGCCAATATTCGTGCCCGACACGACGACGTCCGGTCGATGTTCGAGCAAATTATGGACTGCTAAATTGACGCAATCTGCTGGTGTGCCCGTAACTGACCATGCTGGCGAGCCGTGCAAGTCGATGCGATCAGTATAGAGCGCGCCGACTCGGGTCATCGCCTTGCCTTTCCAGCTCTGCTCTTCGGCCGGAACGACGACTTCGACATCGCCGATCAAGCGCAGGGCTTCAATGGTGAAATGAAACAACGGTGAATCGTGACTGTCGTCGTTCGTTAGTAATATTCTCAATAGCTCACTCAGCCCACCACCCGATTTAAAGAACAAAAATTAATCACGGCCAAAGTATTACTGCCCGGCATTCGGTTTCTTCATCCCCAGACGCTCGAAATATTTCAGCGGGATATCATCCGATTTTTTGTACACAACCAGTGAGCAATAGTCTTTACCGAGTCTAGCCGCAGGCTCTACCACTACGAACGGCGCTCCGTTCTCCTCGGCGTCGATTTTTTCCATCGCGTATTCGTGCGTACAGTAAACAGGGTAGTTTTCACGCCCGTAAGTTAATGGCTGAGCATCCTTAACCGTATGGAATGCATTCGGTCCTTCATATTTTCCTTCACTAATGAGTCTTCCCCCGCTACCGCACGGGCGCATCTTGACTTCGATTTTTTCGTCATCCTCGATAATAGAGAGTGGCTGCAGGTGACCGTGTAGACCGGAGACAAACATTTTTATTTTTGCCGGCATCGCCTCGGGTTCTTTAGGCATACTGTCGATGATTGGTTTCCACCAAGCACGTACGCCTTCCATCATCACGTCTTCTAATGCTTCATCACCGTAACGTTCGGCAACTTCACTCAAGGTCGCCGTGATCCAGTTTCGATACAAATCGTGCATCGATAGAAACTCGTTATACATGCGCTTAGCGATTTTTTTTGCCTGTTCTGGCTCGCCGGCATCAATTGCGTCGGTCAACCGATCGACAGTTCGGCGTTCCATTTCACGTAGTTGCTCATCAGTAAAAAAGCGTTCTTCCATTTCGGGTCCCCTTTCTCATCAGCCAGTCGTTAACAAGGTGCCACGCAAGCTTTACTCCGCCGGCGGTGACATCGCCGTTGTCAGCAGTATATCCTAGCTGCAGGCGCCAATGCCGACCTTACGTGAGCGAAAATGTGAAAAAATATAGCGCAGTTGTCTTCGACCTCTTTAGTACGCTAGCGATTTGGCAACCCGATCGACTACCGCTGTTCGAATGGCGCGGGAAGACATCGCACTCCACAATGGGGGTGCTTCGCGCAACCATTGAGAAGATCGTTACGGACGTCTCATTTACGGTTTTTGTCGACTCTTTAGACGAAGCAAACGAGCAATTGGCGGCACGGCGCACGCAACAGATGCTTGAAATCCCGTCGCAAGAACGATTTCTGCTCGCGCTTAGCATTGCCGGATACGCTCAGTCCGAGGAGACAAGCGACTTGGCGCAAACCTTGTCGCTTCAACATATGGACCTGCTCGCCGCGGCGGTAGAAATTCCACCCTCAACTGTCGAGTTCCTGAGCGAACTCAGAGGTAATTACAAGATCGGGCTGCTATCAAATTTCGACCACGGTGTGACGGCCCGAAGAATTCTTGAAAGAGACGGCGCAACTGGTTATTTCGATCTGATTGTCATATCGGATGAACATGGTTGGCGCAAGCCGCACCCGAAAATATTTTTAGATACCTTGGCGACCCTAGGCGCTAGCCCCGACGACGCCTTATACGTCGGCGACTCCGTGGGAGACGATATTGTTGGTGCCAAGGGTGCCGGTATGGACATCGCCTGGGTGAATCCAAACGACGCGGCACTGCCTGACGAGTACGAGGCGCCAGATTACGTCCTCAAAACGGTTCCTGACCTCGCGGCAATCTTGTTGCACACCTGAAAATTCTCCTAGGTTCGCCAGCTCCCGGCAAACCTAGGAAGTCATTTACTTCTGGCTAATTAAAAAATTAACTAGGCCACACACGTCGGGCGCATCCAGTCGTCCGAGTGGACCGTCCGAATAGGTCGATTGAATAATGCTGCCGTCACGGCGCATCAAAAACTGTGTGGGTTGAATAATTCCACGGCGATCTTCCCACCATGCGCCAAGAGAATCGGCGATTTCACGGCTAACGCCCTGGCCAAGCGGATAGCTCAAATCGGCAGCAACTTCACTTGCATTTTCGCCCGTATCTACGCTTGCGGCATAGATAGACACACCTAGTTTTTCAAGCTCCGCCTTACTTTGTTCGAAGCCGGCTAACTGCCGACGACAGAACGGTCACCAATGTCCACGGTAAAATAGTACGACGGCAAAATCAGTGTTTACGTCGCCAGGAAGCGCGACCGCGCCCCCTCCCACTAAATCTAGAACGATAGGCGGAAGCTTGTCTCCCGACTTTAGTTTTTCACCCATGTCTGGGTCTCCTTAATAAAACTCGCGTGTAATACGCTATGGGATCCCAGTTTGTAATTTGATACCGACTAGTGCGGAAGCACCAATGTTTTTACCTGCTTGGTCCTAGTCGGGGATATAAAACAGTCGCGTTCGCGACACTCTCAGGCCACACAACCCGCTTTTGCCCGCTTTGCCATTGAGTCACCAGCATGCGATGTCCCAATTGTCGCCCAGTCGATGGGTCAATCTTAAATGCTCCGTACAAAGTAGCGCATTGCACATTATTAGCCGTCTCCCGCAATACCGACTGCTCCAAACTGCCACCCGTTTCGAGGCAATGTTGAGCAATCAGGCAACCGGCGTAACCTTGAACGGCCGGATAGTCGAGCGGTTCGGACGTTCGACTTCGATAAGCTATCGCGAAATCGTTTGCACTTGGACCGTAGTCAACAACCGACACCGCGTCCGGCTCCCATTGACTCGGTGCCAGAAACCCACCGGCGGCGTCGCCAAGTTCCACTTTGAATTGATCAATTGCTGCGACGACCAGGCCAACCGCCTTAATCGGAATTCCGCGTGTGCACAGACTGCGCGCCAGCAGCAAGTCGTCTTCGACCCGGCCGACGCACAATAAGCAATCTGGACGTTCACGATCTAGGCTGCCGATGATGGACGAGAAATCCGTCGCACCGGAAGGGTATCGTTGATGCGATTGCACAATGAAACCGATGTCCTCGGCCGCTCTGCGTGCGCCTATCGCAACGTCATCGGCAAACCCGGTTTGCGCGCTCACGATAGCTATTCGGTGCGCAGAAGGATCGCGTGCCTTCACCAATTCGACAATGCCGCGCAAATAATTTGATGCGGGCGAAATTATTCCAACAAGCCAACGGAACCCTTGTTCGAATATTTTATCGGCCGAGCCACTGTGATTCCACATAACCACGTTAGCGGTTTCAGCGACACGCGCAGCAGCCAAGCTCGGGCCACTCCCATACGGTCCCATCAAAATGTCGACGTGGTCCCGTTCAATTAATTGATCGACCAAGTCGGCACAGCGATTCGTCTCACTTTGATCATCGTAGGCAATGAGTTCGACCAGACGTTTGGGATCGGTACCGATGACGATTCCGCCCGCGCAATTCACGTCGGCGACATAGCACTCAATGCCTGCCAGCACCTGACGCCCAAGCAGCGCATAGCGTCCAGACATTGATACGCTGATACCGATTTTCAGTGACGTCTCAGCCATAGACTACGACTCTGTTTAAGGGCGTGCGCATTGCCATGTTTCGCCCATACGCTCGGATAGTGAACCCTGGCGTTACTAAACGGCACCATGCTAGAAAGGACCGAGAAGCGGTATAATAGCGCTCCATTTAATACATTAACGGAGAACATTTCGATGAGTGACCCGATTCTCGAAGCCAGCGAAAGCGGCTGGATTGCGCAGCACCGTGAACTATACAAAAAAGATCCTGAAAAGGGCCACATGTGGGACTCCACTCTTGGCGGCGGACCTGGCCCGTTACCGACCTTGTTGCTAACCACCACCGGGCGAAAATCCGGCAAAGAGAGCGTCATGCCGTTGCTTTACGGCAAAGTTGACGGCGGCTACGCGATCATCGCCTCAAAAGGCGGCGCACCTAAGCACCCAGGCTGGTATCACAATATCAAAGCCCAAGGCAAAGTTGGGACACAAGTCGCCGCCGACATTTTCCAGGCGAACACACGTGTCGCGGCCGGCCCAGAACGACAAGCGATTTGGGATCAAATGGTCGCCATGTATCCGCCATTTGCGGATTACAAGACGGCAGCCGGCGATCGGGAAATCCCTGTGGTTGTGCTGGAGCCTATCCGCTAGATCGAAACACGCAATAAGTGTCTAGATTCAACTTAGTGGATGGACGCGGAGAGGACGAAACATATTACCGTAACGCATGACGGTAATACTTTCCGAAACTCCGTGTCCCTAGCGCACCCGTATCTCGCGGCGGCGCATTCATTGTCGACGACACAAGGTCGACAAACCTTTGTCAACTAGCACTGTGCTACTCGAAACCCGACCCAACAACCGCGTTAGCCCAATGTGGGCGTTAACGCTTCGACGCGCAAAAACCTTCAGCCCTCGCCGTCATTTAACATGCCTACCCATTGCTCCATCGAAATAACACCGCCCGCGGCCTCTGGGCGTCCTACATCTTTTTCAGGCAGCACATCTTGAACCGCGTCGATACGCTTCCATGCCGCTAACGGCGTTTCGGCAATCGGATCCGGAACGTATTTCGATGCCTCTACCTTCTTAAACTTAGGAATGTAGCGTGGGCAGTTGATCCACATCTTCGACAGGTGCACTCGCACTACCAATTCTGCCTCGTGGAATTGCGTAAGCATTGGATCGCCGAGGTCAATCGTTGCATTGCCATGAAAACGAATGCGGTGCGGGTTCTCGAAATCTATGAACAAAATGCCAATTTCCGGTTTAGCTTTGAGGTTTCCCATTGAATAGAACATACCGTTACCATCGAAACTTGGGAATGCTATGGTGTTCTCATCGACCACTTTGACAAATCCTGGCGGGCCACCTTTAAACGAAGCAGTGGGTTGGCCAGCCGGGTCAACCGTCGAGAGGAAAAAAAACTCGCGCGATTCGATGAATAATTTGTCCTGATCGCCGATTTTATCCGCAATAATCATTTCTTCGAGGCGATCGGCCAAGCGACGAGTATCGAATTGATCTTGTAGCGCGCGGTGCTGTTCTCCGTAAATATCACTCATCTCGTATTCTCCTCGATCGCTCTTAAGCTGTATAAATTTTAGTGCTCACACGAAGATGCAACCGGCACCTCTAGTGTGCATAGATTAGCAAGCGATTCGCTAACGCAACAGCGCTGGAACTTCTACGCCACGCCACTACCCGCCTCATCGAGAAAAATGTGGCTATTCGAAGATCTCTTAATCCTTTACGGCTCCGGCGATCTGAGTACACTTACCACAAAAGACTTGGAGTACAGTGCGATGGCAGAACAACGATTCGCAGTCGTGTTTTCGGGACGTATCGTCGAAGGTGCGGATCCGCAGCAAGTGCGCGGGGATTTAGCCGGTTTGTTCAAAGTAGACGCGGCAAAAGTCGATTTAATGTTTTCGGGGAAACCCGTACTGATCAAAAAAGATATCGACGAGGCGAAAGCTCGGAGTTATCAGGCTGCATTGTGGAAAGTGGGCGCGGTTGTGGAACTCGTTGCTACCCCGGCTTCGCCTTCTGAGGAACCGAATAGCGGCCCGCCCCTCGTTCCAGCTGCGAAGCCGGCCACGGCTCCCGTACCGGCCACCCCGCCGGTCGCGCCAGATCTGACCATTGCCGAGGTCGGTGCAACGTTGGTCGAACCTCAAGTCGTGGCGCCGGTCGACTTCGATACCACCCAGTTCGACCTTGCCGAAGTTGGTTCCACTTTAGTCGAATATACGATTGTGCCGACACCCGATTTCGATACCACGGGAATGGAGCTCGCGCCGCCGGGGGCACAACTCATGGAACCCAAACTAGTTGCCCGTGCTGAATTTGATACCAGCAATTTATCTTTGGTCGATAACCCATAGCCCGCGCGAACTATTGCCGAAACCGCCGAGGAAAAAATCAATGCAACTACCTGATGGTTACATCGCCGTCGTCAAACGTGATTGTCCGACCTGTTTACTCGTTGAGTCAGTATTACAATCTATCGAAGACTCCGGACATCCACTAACGGTCTATACCCAGGATGACCCAAGCTTTCCCGCCGTCAAAGGACGGATCGACGATACCGAATTGGAGTATTCCTACCGGCTCGCAATCGAGACCGTACCGACTTTAATCCACGTCGCTAACGGTTCCGAAGAAAAGCGCATCATTGGCTGGGAGAGAGATGAGTGGGCAAACTTCACCGGTATCGCCTCAATCGGCGCAGGACTACCGCCATATCGCCCAGGTTGCGGGTCTAAATCTGTCGAGCCAAACATCGCGGAACAACTGGCAATTCGTCACGGCGGATTCAAAACCAACGCGCGTAAACTCGATGTCCCGGAACTCGAGGACGACATCGAGTATTGCTTCGAACGCGGATGGAGCGACGGCTTACCAGTGGTACCGCCCACCGAACAGCGGGTTTATCGAATGTTAGCTGGAACGACCATGAGCTCCGACCATGAGCTCGGACTCGTGCCACCTAATTTGGTGCCTCTAACGATTGAGAAAGTCGCCATTAATGCCGTGATGGCAGGCTGCAAACCCGAATACATGCCGGTGATAATTGCCGCCGTTGAAGCGGCACTCGATTCAGCATTTTGCTTACACGGGCTCCTCGCAACGACCTGGCATTCCGGACCGATGGTCGTGGTAAACGGTCCCATTCGCGAAGCAATCGGCATGAACTGGCAAGGCAATGTTCTCGGCCAAGGTAATCGTGCAAATTCCACCATCGGTCGCGCGCTTCAGTTAATTGTTCGAAATGTGGGTGGTGGCCGTCCGCAGTTAGTCGATCAATCGACATTCGGACATCCAGGGAAACTGGGCTTCTGTTTTGCGGAAGATGAATCAACGCCCTGGCAAACGCTCGGCGAACAGCGCGGTATCGCAGCCGGACGTTCTAGCGTGACGCTATATTCAGCAGATGGCGTACAAGGCGTCGTCGACCAAAATTCACGCGAACCGCAACCACTCATTTTATCTATCGCCGGAACGTTGCGGGCGGTGAACCATGTCGACATTTCAAACGCATCCGATGCAGTCATTGTGGTCGGGCCAGAGCACGGCCGAGTGTTTGATAATGCTGGGTGGACCAAAGCGCAGGCAACCGCCGCTCTGCACGAAGCCTTGCTAGTCCCAGCGAAAGACTTAGGCATGGGTACCGACGACAGCGACGGCACCAAACCGCTAAGCTCGAGCAATGGTCTAGTCCCGAAATTTCGCCCCGAAGGTTTACAGCTGATTCGCGCTGGGGGAGATGCAGGATTGTTTTCTGCCATCATTCCTGGCTGGTTAATGAAAGGATCTTTAGGCACAGATCCCGTTACAAAGGAGATAAGATAATGCAACAGGTTTTGCTCGACCCGACGGCGGAACTCGATCCCGCTGAGCGCGAACCGCTCCCGAAACTAAAATCGCTAGAGGGATTAACCATCGGCCTGCTCGATATTTCGAAATCGCGCGGCGATGTTTTCCTCGATCGCATCGACTCAATGATGCAACAACGCGGACTGAAAACCCTACGCTTTAAAAAGCCGACGTTTACTCGCGCCGCACCAACCGAGCTCATTCAACAGATGGCCCAACAATGTGACGTCGTCGTTGAAGCGCTTGCCGACTGAGGTTCGTGTACGTCGTGCAGTTTGCAGGACATTAAAAACCTTGACGGCCGGGGAATTCCGGGTGGTTTCATTGCCTCAGAAGTATTTATCAATGCCGCGCACGCGCAAGCCGATTCGTTAGGTTTTCAGCCACGCGGACTGTTCGTAGCCCATCCGATTCAAGATCGCACGGACGACGAGATGACAGCCCTAGCTGATGCCGCATTCGCAGAAGTTTGCGCCTTAGTGTGCGAGAGTACTATCTAGCCAATTCGCACGAACAAGTTTTGTTCGTGCGAGTTAATTCGTGGCCCAAGGCCGCACGTCTACGCGGCGATCCGTACCGGCAACATTGAGAATCCCGACACGTGCGTGTTTGCAATTCGGCGCCCGCCTCCGGCGAGCTCGAGTTTCGGGAGAACGGGCAACAACGCCTTTAATGCAGAACGTAGTTCCGCTTTCGCCAGGTTCGTACCGACGCAAAAATGGGCGCCGTAACCAAATGCAATATGGGGATTAGGGTCACGTGTAATATCAAATCGGTACGGATCGTCGAATATCCTGTCATCGCGATTGGCCGATGGGTAGAAAACCCCAACTGTTTCCCCGGCACGGATCTTCGTGCCGCTTAAATCGTAATCTTGCGTGCAGGTGCGCAAGAAACTAATCACAGGAGAAGTCCAACGGAGAATCTCGCTCGCGGCGGACTCCAGTAAGTCCGGGTTCTTGCAGAGCAGATCGCGCTGCTCCGGATGTTCTAACAGCGCCACCAATCCGCCCGTCGTTGCGTTACGCGTCGTATCATTGCCAGCACCAATCAAAACGAATAAGTAGCCGATCAATTGTTGATCGCTTAGCGGTTTTCCTTGCACTTCGTGGTGCACTAAATGATCGATAAATCCACCACGCTCGGCACCATTTGCACGACTTTCGTGAACCAACA
>JBLFWZ010000053.1:0-19694 GCA_047611905.1 Gammaproteobacteria bacterium
TCATACCTGGCTACAGCCGTTGATTGGCAATTCGAAAGGCGCTCGATCACTCGTCACCAACATGGAAGAAATTATGGGCGTCTACCCGCCCAATCGTTTCGCGCAGGAAATTCTCTCAGACAATCCTGATCGGCTCCGTGCGATGTTGATCGACAGTTCCAATCCTGCCAACTCGGCGGCTAATACGGTTGCAACGGAAGAGGCGCTAAAAGCCTTGGAGTTGCTGGTCGTAGTAGATGTTGCGATGACGGAAACTGCAGCACTTGCGGACTACGTCTTACCGGCGGCCTCGCAGTACGAAAAATGGGAATTTACTTACTTCACGTTCTCATTTCCGACCAACTATTTTCACTTGCGCCCGCCGCTCATGGAACCGCTAGCCGGCACCCGAGTTGAAGGAGATATATACGCCGATCACGCCCGTCACATGGGACTACTACCTGAGCAAGAACGACTCGATAAATTGCGCGAAGTAGCGAGAGCAGACCGTGGCGCCTTTCAGCAAGGCTTTCAAGAACTACTCCGCCAAGACAGTCGTTATGGAACGATCGCACCCTTGATATTGTTTTTAACCTTGGGCAAATCGCTAGACAATGGGGCGGCATCCGCTGCGATCCTGTGGCCAGCGTGTCATCGAACGGCTGCGCGCAACGGTCCAGCCGTGCAACGCGCGATTAAGTCGGACAAACAGGGTGCGGAATTAGGCGAAGCGTTGTTCGAGACGATTCTGAACTCGCCATCGGGAACGCCGTTTACCGAAAATGAATTTGCCGACGTCTGGGATCTGATCGCCTACCCGGATCATAAAATTCGCATGCATATTCCGGAAATGAGTGACTGGTTAGGCACCTTGGATCCGGCCAATGACGTGCAGGACAAGGAGTATCCGTACATCATCTCGTTAGGCCAGCGTCGGCAATACAACGCAAATCAGATTATTCGTACACCAAAATGGCGTAACCGTGACGTCGATGGAAATTTGCGTATGCATCCAGATGATCTCGCGGAAATCGGCGCCCATGATGGCGGCTGGGTGACTGTCGAAACACACACGGGTACGTTGACAGCTCGGGCTGAGGCGGACGACACCTTGCGCACCGGCTATGCCACTTTGCCGCATGGCTACGGCATGTCTTATCCCTTACAAAATGGCGAAAGAGTGTCCATAGGTCCGCGCATCAATATGCTCTCGGCGAGTGATAACTGTGACCCGATTGGTGCAACGCCGTACCACAAAAGTGTACCCGCGAAGCTTCGCGTTGCGAGCGATGATGAAGCCGGCATGAGTCAAGAAGTCTCGGACAAAGTTCAGGCGTTTTTGACTGCTGAATCGGCCTAAGGCGACGGTTGTCAGCCAGCCTAGCTAACCCGAAGGGGGGCGATTACGCGCTATGTCGGTTTTAATACTTGCGTGAACGTCTGGAATCGCAACAATGGTCGGTGGTTTTTGAAACTATCAATTTATGAGGGAGAAGAGTGTGACTGCAGTAAATGTAAGTGAATCGGTCGCCGCATCGGCGGACAAGGTATGGGGCATCATAAGTGACTTCGGCGGTATCGAACCGAACGAAATGATTGCGAGTTGCTCGGTCGAGGGTGAAGGCGTTGGCGCTGTACGCACGATCGGACTCAACGGTGGCGGCGAAGTTATTGAACGCTTGGAAAGCCACGACGATGGCGCGCGCGTTTTTAGTTATCGGATTATTAACGAGTCTCCATTACCCGTAGCGGATTACCTGTCTACGGTAAAAGTATCTGACGCGGGTTCTGGTTCAACGATCGTCGAGTGGTCGAGCACATTTGAAGCCGCCGGCGCGCCTGAGGCCGACGTGGTGAAGTTAATCGAAGGCGTCTATAAGGGCGGCGTTCAAAGAGTACGCGACAAACTGGGCGTCTGATTGGCAATATAAAGTCGGATTGAGTTCCAACAATCACGCGAATTCAACGAATTCGCGTGATTGTTACGCCTCCTATCGTCCTATCCCAGTCGCTCGCTGCACGTTCTTATTCCGCGAAACGTCGCTCGCCGACAGATGTCTAAATCACGGTTCCAGTATCAATTTCGTGTCCCGCGATCTGCATTGCGCCGGTTGCAATTCTACCCTGTCTTGATTCGGCCGAACGCAGGAGCACGTCCTTCAATGAAGGATCGAACACCTTCCTTAAAATCGGGGCGTAGTAAACTTTCGTCCATTAATTGTTGCGTTTCACTCATGGCGGGACCGAGCGGCGTCATCATGTGTCGATAAACCTGCTGCTTCATTATCATTAACGAAGTGGGGGAGGAGGAGGCCGCCAGCCCTTGAATGTACTCTTTCGCAGTCTCCAAACTCGTTCCGGGCTCGCACAGCCGATCGGCAATACCTAGACGTTCCGCTTCGACGCCATCAAATTTTCTCGCACTCCACAGCAAGTCGAGCGCTCGCGAGCTGCCGATCAGGCGCGGTAATAACCAACTGACCGCGTGCTCGGCGACGAGACCCCGTTGCGAAAACGCGGTCGAGAACTTCGCATTCGAATCTACAAAACGCATGTCGGACAACATCGCAAAACAAAATCCCAATCCCGCGCACGGCCCGTTGACAGCGGCGAGTAATGGCTTGCGTAGCGCTAACATGTAGGTGAACCCGGCGATAAAATCTGCTCCCATGGAAGGATCGCCTGGATCTGCCTCGAGACCGGTTGTATCTATATTGAAACTCGCGTCTTGGGAGATGCCATCGAGAGCATCGATGTCCATACCTGCGCAAAAGCCACGACCTTCACCAGTTAGAATCATTCCGACGACCCTTTCATCCGCTTCGGCGGCCGCAAGCGCGTGACGAATCTCGGCAAGCATATGCGTCGTCATTGCATTGAGCCGGTCAGGTCGATTCATGGTGATTACTGCGATTGGATCTTGAACGTCGTATTTGATTTCCTGATACATGCGAACTCCTGACTTTTTAGCGTGTGCGATGCGTGAATATGCCCTGTTGCGACCCTGAAAAGCAAACCGGTTCATCCGCCAGAGGGTAGCGCGCGGTGACCCGGCCTGCTTGTCATGCCCAATTAACTTATGCGCCAATGTTGTGCATTTTTTGATTAAACTGTCCCGCTTATTCCAACAGCAAGGCATTGATTCATGATAGAAGCACTTAGCTCGCCAAACCTACCCGCACCCCGCTTCCGCTATAGCCCGTTAGTTAAAGCCGGTCCGTTTTTTAAAACAGCAGGAATGATTGCGCTGGACAAAGATTCGGGGGCGCTCGAAAGCGGTGGTCCAGGTTCTGAGACAGTAAAAATCCTGCGAAACTTAGTTGAGGCGATGCCAGATTTTGGATTGAGTCTTGCAGATCTCCTGAGCGCGACTATATATACAACCGAGTTTTCGGAATTCCCGGCGATTAACACCGCTTGGGAAGCCGTCTTTACCCAAGATGTCCAACCGCCGGCGCGCACGTCCATCGGTGTCGCAGCACTGCCGTTAGGTGCCAGCGTCGAAATCGAGTTTATGTTTTACAAAGACTAGACGCATGGCGAAACGCCGTCCCATTCCGTCGCAGCATTGGGCTGATGCCACTCAAGCGGTCAACTAGCAAGGTGATGCTTTTGCGTTAAACGGGCACTTCGTCGTTGATGGAAGAGGATGCGATCGCTCACGCGCAACTACGCTGCTGCTTTAAATTGATCGACATTGCGCGCAATAAGGATGGCCTCTCGGTCTAGGCTTGCGAGTCCACGTGCTCCTTCTTCGCTGGTGACAAGCGGTAGACCATTGGCAAGGGCTTCGACAGTTTTAATTTTGAGGCCGGCGCCAAATCGAACCGGGTTAATCACGATGTCGATTCAGGAGTAATTTTCGATAGGTCGTGCGGTTCGTATAATCTTGATCCTGTGGTGCTACTTGTTAGTAAACGCGCCGCGATATTTCGTTGCGTGGTGCGAAGTAGGCAGGGTGTCTTGTCCGAAAATTTTATGACGTAAGGTTCCCGTCTCGTAGGCCTGTTTTGCCAACCCGGCTTTACGTAGCAGCGGCATCAACTCGTCGATGAATATCGTATAGCTTCCAGGAATCGTTGCGTTGATAACATTAATTCCTTCGACGCCAGCCGCCTGCCATGATTTTAGATTTTCCACAATTTGTTCCGGCGTGCCGCTTATGCGGCTACTTTTACTCGCCAGTCCGCCAATATCGTGAACGGTTGGTTCGCGATCGGTGACGGCTTCTTTGACCCACGTCAGTAATCCTTTAATACCTTCAGTTTCGATTTCTGTTAATGGGTGGTCGAGCGCGTAGTCGGCGAGATCGATACCCATAGCGCCGCCGAAATGCATGATCATGGCTTCGTAGTCTATGGCTTCGTCGAGTTCGCGATCGAGCCGTGCGACCTCTTCTTCGGTGCTACCCACCACGAAAGATAAACCCTGAAAAAATTTAATGCTGTCGGCTGGGCGACCTACTGTCGGCAGTAATTTTCGTGTTTTGTCTATAATTGCCGCCGCAATGCGCGGTGACGGCGCAATCAAAAATTGTGCTTCGGCATTTGCTGCCGCGAATCGCATACCGGCCTCGGAGGAACCCGCCTGGAACAGTAGCGGCGTACGTTGAGGCGACGGCGCAACTAAGTGTGGTCCTTCGACGCGATAGCGTTCACCGCGATGGTTGATCCGATGTATTTTGGCGGGATCCGCATGCCAACCGGTCTCACGATCTTGGAGAAGGGCGCCGTCATCCCAAGATCCTTCCCACAGCTTATACGTAACGTCGACGTACTCATCGGCCCAGCGATATCTCTCGTCGTGGGGAACTATATCGTCGAAACCGAAATTACGCGCCCCATTTGGGATCCCGTTGGTAACAATATTCCAAGCGATTCGGCCGTCTGAAGCATGATCCAGAGTCGAAATTTTGCGCGCAAAGTTGTACGGATGTTCCTGGATGATGCTACTGGTAAACGCAAAGCCTAAATGTTCGGTGCTATGGGCGAGGGCGGACAGAATTACTGAAGGATCGTTACTCGGGATTTGTAGACCCGTGATGGCATGCTTGTCGTAGGGACTGCCGACATTACCGTAGACGCCGTGAACATCAGCAAAAAATAACACGTCAAATAATCCGGCTTCGAGTTCTACTGCGAGATCGACCCAGAATTTCAAGGAATTAAAATTAACTTGCCCCGCGCCCGGTTGACGCCATACGCCGTGGAGAATGTGCGACGACGTGTTCATGACAAATGCAGAGAACAGTAGCGGATTATTCACGGCGCACTCCACGGCTTCAGTTAGTGTCTAAACGGCCTTCTTCGTCCATCCATTGTAAGTCGGAACCGATAAGATGCGCGCCTGTGGTGTATGTCATGTCGTGTGCGACGCATAGCTTTGATTTCGTTTTCACCACGTCCTCATAGATCGCAACAGGTCATTATTTGGATAAAACCAAGACAGTCGGTCCTTGGCTAGTTCGGATAGGCACCCTATATGGCCGGCCTGAACGCAGTGATTGAAGGCTAGCGCCGCTGCTTATGCACGGAGACACTTGGGACTTGTGGCGCTTTAGCTGCCCAAGGCTTTCAATAGATGTGTAAATTTCGCCGGCAATTGAGCGTCACCGCGGCGGACTAGATCTTTGCTGGCTGGCGCTATCTGGCATTCGCTACAAGGTTTCGAGTACTCATGGTCGCGAACTTCTAATAGCCAGTAGTTGGTGACGACTTAAAACGGAAACGTCCAAGCTTAACAAAGGAAGCCCAGATAACTTGGAACGGGTAAACATGAGTCTAAATGACGAATTCTCAGACGAGTCGCAACAAAGCGAGAATTGACTGCATATTCTTTAATTTAACATAATAACCATTATGCGAACCCAAATGGGTGCCGATAGGGACCGAGGCTCGCGCCTCAAAACCACAACGGTTGCTAATACTTTTCGCGCATTGTTTATTCGAGCACGCTTTGCAGCTGATCGCATAAGGTCTCTATAACTTGAATCCTTGCGTGGCGCTTGTCGTTGGCAGGCACTAATATCCATGGCGCATTTGTGGTGCTCGTTTTGGCCACCATGTCGTTAGTCGCTATCTCATAGTCGGGCCAGCGTTCCCGATTACGCCAGTCTGCGTCGGTAATTTTGTGATGTTTCCAGGGAACTTGTTGCCGCTCTTCGAAGCGTCTTAATTGTTCCTCAGGACTTATTTGGAGCCAAAACTTTAATATGACTGTGCCGCTTTCAACCAGCTGCTGTTCAAATTCGTTTATCTCTTGATAGCTGCGCGCCCATTGCTGTTGTGTGCAGAATTCTTCGACGCGCTCGACAAGAACCCGGCCATACCAGGAACGATCATAGATCGTGCAAAACCCGGATCTCGGAATATTGCGCCAAAACCGCCATAAATAATGGTGTGCGCGTTCTTCGTCATTCGGGGCTGCTGTGGAAATCACGCGAATCAGGCGTGCGTCTATGGCCTGGCAGATCCGTCGAATTGAGCCACCTTTGCCGGCCGCATCGGAACCCTCGAATACGCAAACTGTATTGATTTGTTTGTCATATGCGTCCCAGGCTAGGCGCTGCAGACGGTTTTGCGCGGCCTCTAGTCGGGATTCGTAATCTTTTTTGGCCAATTTTACGTTCAAATTAACGTCTGCTAGGCGCGGGGCGCCCAGCTCGGAATGCTCTGCGGTGGCTAAAGATTCGATTTCTGGTGGTGCGTCGCTAAGCGCAATTGCTCCTGCTAGGACTTCGACTAGCGCTTGTCCAACGTCTACATTCCGTTTCCGCTTGTTATCCGCAGAGATCACAATCCATGGGCAAAACCCTGTGTGCGTGATAGTCAGGGCCGCTTCGCCAGTTTTTCTGAAACGTTCGTGGTTGACCGAATGAGCGTCCAGGATTCTTGAACTGCGGCCGGACTTGTTGGCTTTTTTGAGTCGCTTAAGCTGAGTTTTCTTTGAAAGATCGAGCCAAAATTTAACGATCACGACGTCGTCGTCACTCAGTAATCGCTCGAAATTAACGATTTGCGTAAGCTGTCGTTCGAATTCGTAGCGATCGGTTTGTTCGAGAACTCGCTCGAGAATGGGTTCCGAGTACCACGCACCGAGCGTGATGGCGATTTTCGATTGTGCCGGTAGATTTCGCCAATACCGCCAAAACCTCGGTCGATCCGTTTCTTCGTCGGTCTCATCCCAATAGGCGTGAATTTCTACCGCTCGGGTGTCAAACCAGCTGTCCAGCAGATTGATAACTTCACCTTTACCAGCGCCTTCGGTGCCGCCAACAATTATGATGACCGGTCTTTTGCGCTCTATTATTTGGCGCTGCAGTGTCAGCAGCGAAACTCGTATCTCAGACTCTTTTTCTATGTAGGTTTTTTTATTTAAGGATTTTTTAATTTTTGGAATTTCAGTCATCGTCTTCCACCATCTCGATCTCTCGAGTCGTTAATCCAACGCCAGCTCTTATGGTTCGCCGAACTTGAGTTTTTATTTACGGCTTGAAGTTTAAATAATTCACATTAAATAATTACCATATACTATTGATAATAGTCTACATTATTATTTAAATGTATTTTGTTATGAATGCGAACTATCGTTTGAATCAAGCGGCAGTTCCGTTTTGTAGACGACCGGTTTAAGCGCAAAGCTCGTCTGAATATTGCTAATGCCAGGTATCCTTGTGAGCTTATCTGCGAATCGCTCATAGCTCTGCAGATCTGGAACGACTACACGCATTAGAAAATCCGAGCTACCTGTCATTAGATAGCATTCCATTACCTCTGGGTACGTTTGCACTTGAGACTGAAATATCTCGAGCGCGTTACGCTCCTGACTGTGCAGCGAGATATTCACGAACGCACTAATCGGCAGCCCGACCGCGGTTGCGTCAACAATGCCAACGTAGCGTTGAATTATTCCCTCGCGCTCGAGAGATTTGACTCTTCTCAAACACGGTGAGGGCGACAGACCCACGTGCTCAGCGAGTTCTGCATTGGTCATGCGGGCGTCGTTCTGGATGAAATGAAGGATCCGATAGTCTATTCGGTCGAGTGTCGATATTGGCATATTTATCTATAAATCGAGTCTATTTTGTTAATTTATGCTGAATTCATAATAAATATTAGCATATTAGGCAGGGAATGCCTGTTCAACTCTCCTATAATGGCGAAACGTGAAAAGCGGAGCCGTACTAAATGAGCACGAATAAGGACGCAGCTGATTCATTTCAAATTGAACAGCAGGAATGGCTGGAAGCGCTGGACGATGTGCGCCGGGTTCACGGTGAGGCGGGACTCAAGGAGCTTCTAAGGAATCTGCAAAACCGGGCATTAAATCTAGGTGTCGCGTTAAACGAGGCGACCCTAAATACGCCTTACGTGAATAGCATTTCGGTGGAAAAACAGGATTCCTACCCGGGTGATATTGATTTAGAAAAGCGCATCGAGAATATCAATCGATGGAATGCCATGGCCATGGTTCTGCAAGCCGCCGATAGCGGTGCCGGAGTCGGTGGCCACATTGCAACCTACGGATCTATCGCGACTGTGCTCGAAGTCGGATTTAATCATTTTTTTCGTGCTGCAAGTACAGATTATGGTGGTGATACCTTCATTCCACAGCCACATGCAGCACCCGGCGTTTACGCCCGCGCCTACCTAGAAGGTCGTTTGAACGAAGCAAACTTAAAGAATTTCCGACGCGAACTCCAATTCGACAAAGGTTTGAGCTCTTATCCGCACCCTCGCCTGATGCCTGAATTTTGGCAATTGCCGTGTGCTTCCATGGGGTTGTCGACTCCCACCGCGATCTATCAGGCGAGATTCGCAAAATACCTCGAAAATCGCGGTTTGAAACCTAATAACGGCGGTAAATTCTGGTGCTTTATCGGCGACGGTGAAGCTGACGAACCGGAAGTTCTTGGCACGATCAATATCGCTGCGCGTGAAAAGCTGGACAACCTCATTTTAGTCGTTAATTGCAACTTGCAGCGTCTCGACGGTCCAGTGCGCGGTAACAGCAAGATAATCCAAGAGCTGGAGAGAAGCTTTCGCGGTGCGGATTGGAATGTAATAAAAGTGATTTGGGGAAGTGGCTGGGACGGCCTCCTCGCTCGCGATCACGATGGGATATTGCGCGACCGGATGGAAAACGCGGTCGACGGCGACTATCAGTACTATTCGGTGTCGCCTGGGGCCGTGCAACGCGAATTATGGGTTGAGGATAATCCGCAACTCGCAGCCATGATGAATTCGCTCACCGATTCCGAAATACACGATATCAAACGCGGCGGGCAGGACCCGAAGAAAATTCACGCCGCGTTCGCACGCGCGGCCGCTACGCGAGATAAGCCTACGGTCGTATTGGTAAAAACCGTCAAAGGTGACGGCATGACCACCGTACAAGGCACAAATACCGTGCACCAGAAAAAGAATCTTAGTGCGGCCGAGCGGATCGCTTGCGCTAAGGCTTTTGGCATACCTTTAGCGGAGGACGAAATGGCGGCGGCGGCATTCTACAGGCCAGCACCTGATAGCCCAGAAATCCAATACTTGGTTCAACACCGCACAAAGCTCGGCGGTTATTTACCTGCTCGGCACGTCGACTGCCCTACCCTACATGCACCGCCAATCGAGCGATTCTCGGAGCTGTTAAAAGGCAGCGGTGAGCGCAAAATGTCGACGACGATGGCCGCCGTTCGTCTCATCAGTCGACTCCTGAAAGATCCGGATCTCGGGCGCTATATCGTACCCATCGTGCCAGATGAGGCGCGGACTTTTGGCATGGATGCGTTGTTTAACGTGGCCGGTATCTATTCTCCTGAAGGACAAAAGTACACCCCGGTAGATACGGATTCTTTGCTCCGCTATACCGAAGCGAGTGACGGGCAGATTCTGCAGGAAGGAATTTGTGAGACCGGGGCCATGGCATCGTTTCTGGCCGCAGGCACGGCTTATGCAATGCACGGTATACCGATGATTCCGTTCTATTTGTTTTACTCGATATTCGGGTTTCAGCGGGTCGGCGACATGATATGGACGTGCGGTGACATGATGTGCCGCGGGTTTTTACTCGGCGGCACGGCTGGTCGTACCTCGCTCAATGGCGAGGGATTACAGCATCAAGATGGCCATTCGCAAGTCGTCGCAAACACCATCCCCAATTTGAAAAGTTATGACCCTGCATTCGCCTATGAGTTCGCAATCATCATCCGTGACGGTATCGAAAGGATGTACGCGGATGACGAAAAAATCTTTTATTACATCACGTTATATAACGAGAATTACGTCATGCCGGCGCTTCCAGAAGGAGACGTCAGTGACGCAATTGTGCGTGGTATGTACCGGTTAAAAAAGACTCGAGACGGCGACGATAAACGACGGAAAGTTCATCTGCTCGCCAGCGGCAGCATTGTTCAACAAGCCATTCGCGGCGCCGATTTGCTTAAAGAATATGGGTGTAGTGTCGACATTTGGAGCATTACTAGCTTTAACGAACTCTTACGGGACGCGCTGAATTGCGATCGCTGGAATCGACTACACCCATCGGAGCCGCCGCGCGCATCACACCTTGCGGGTTTACTAGCTGGCGAAGACGGCGTCTTTATCGGCGCCTCGGATTACATAAAGGCCTATCCTGAATCGATATCACGGTGGATTCCGGGCCCGTTTGTGAGCTTAGGAACTGATGGATTCGGGCTAAGTGAGTCACGCGCGGATTTACGCGAATATTTTGAAATCGGCCCAGCGCACATCGCACTCGCTGCGCTCAATGCGCTCAAAGATATGGGTGTGGCCACGATTGAAGAGGTTCAGGATTTAATTGACCGCCAGCAAATCGATGTAGAGAAAGATAATCCCGCGATAAATTAACGGATGTCCGGCGCAGCCGCTTTTCAGCGATGGTATGGTATTAACTCCGTAATGTTTGATTGATAGAGAAATTTTGATGGCCACACACGACTACAAACGACGATTCTTGGGCGAACAAGCGCTGCATCCTGAAACGTTAATGCTTTCCTACGGTTACGATCCGCAATTGTCTGAGGGGGCCGTTAAGCCACCGGTGTTTCTGACTTCTACTTTCGCGTTTCCAACGGCCGAAGACGGCGCGGCATACTTCGAATCTCATGCCGGCAAGCCAGATGCCCGTGCTCCTGCGGAAACCGGTCTCATTTATTCTCGCTTCAACCACCCTAACCTGCAGATTGCAGAAGACCGGCTGGCGGTACTCGAGGGCGGCGAATCGGCCGCCGTGTTCGCTAGTGGCATGGCGGCCATTTCGACGACTTTATTGGCATTGGTGTCACATGGCGAAGTGATCCTACGCAGCCAACCCCTTTACGGTGGCACCGAAACGCTAATTTCCTCGGTACTCGCCGCAATGCAGTTTCGAACGCATGGCTTTACCGACGGATTGTCACTGGCCGGTATTCGTCAAGCAGCAGCCAACGCGATGGCTTTAGGGCCGGTGCGAATGATTTTTCTCGAAACGCCGGCGAACCCGACGAATACTTTGATCGATTTTAGTGCCATTGCAACGATCGCCGACGAAATGCAAAGGGCACAGGGCACGCGACCCATCATCGTCTGCGATAACACAATGCTCGGCCCGGTTTTTCAGCAACCCATTACGCATGGCGTCGATATCGTGTTGTATTCCTTAACGAAATATATCGGCGGCCACAGCGACCTAATTGCCGGCGCGGCCATCGGGAGAAGCGATTTAGTCGATCCGATACGGCGAACGCGAGGCGCGTTTGGTACGCAGCTCGACCCCCATTCGTGTTGGATGATTGGGCGTTCTCTCGAGACGGTCATGTTGCGTATGCAGCGCGCAGCGCAAAGTGCGTCCTTAGTTGCCACGTGGCTTGCCAACCACCCTCAGGTTGACGTCGTCTATCACCCGGAACATATGAGCGACGAACGCTACCAGGCAGTGTACGAAAAGCAGTGTAGCGGTGCGGGTTCGACCTTTTCGTTCAGCATTCGCGGGGCGAGGAAGGAGGCTTTCCAAGTGCTAAATAAACTGCAGATCTTCAAGCTCGCGGTTAGCCTCGGTGGCAGCGAATCGTTAATTTGCCATCCGTCGTCGACGATCCATTCTGGCGTTGATCGGCAACTGCGCGAAAAGCTCAATATCACCGAATCCTTGATTCGAATCTCTATTGGGCTTGAGCATCCGGACGATCTCATCGCCGATTTAGACGCGGCATTGTCTTAGGTATCGCAGGGCGCTTTTTACTAAAGCCGTGCGGCCTTGAATGTGTCGCACGCTGCAATCGACCCTTCATCCAGGCCCATACGAAACCAACGGACCCGTTGCTTCGATGTTCCATGGGTGAAGGATTCCGGGGTAACGTAACCCTGGCCCTGTTTTTGTAAGCGATCATCACCAATTGCCGTTGCGGCCGTGAGCGCTTCCTCGACGTCACCCTGCTCCAAAATCTGGCGTGTCCGATTTGCGTGGTGTGCCCACAATCCAGCGAAATAGTCGGCTTGAAGCTCTTGTTTCACAGACAGTTTATTCCCTTCAGTTTTATCTACTCGTTGCCGGGCGGAATGAACTTCGTTCGAGATACCCATGAGGTTTTGCACGTGGTGGCCAATTTCGTGGGCGACAACGTAGGCCTGCGCGAAATCTCCGGGTGCGCCGTGACGCTGGCGTAGATCCTGATAGAAACTCAAATCGATATAGACTTTTTTGTCGCCTGGGCAATAAAACGGTCCGATGGCGGCCTCTGCATGACCGCAGGCAGATTGCACGGCGCCCGTGAAAAGCACGAGTTTTGGCTCTTGGTAACGCTGCCCAGATTTTTGAAACAAGGTGTTCCAAGTATCCTCGGTGTCCGCCAACACGACGGACACCGAGGCCGCAAGTTCGTTTTCTTGTGCACTCGGTTGATGTGCTGCTCTATTAGAACTCGAACCAGATTGCTGCAGGCCTTGATTTAGAATAATCGATGGATCGACCCCAAAGTAGACGGCTGCGAGCAATAGGACGACCATCCCTACCCCACCTTTCAGGGGTTTCCCCTTGAGCCGACTTTGACGTTGTCCCCGTTGATCCTCGACGTTGCTGCTTCTTCGACTACCCCGCCAACGCATTGGTTTTATCCTCTTCCATTATTTTTTTGACTGTAATTTCGTGTTGCGTGAAGCGGCATAAATATCAACTTGTTTCATCGGTTAAACTACGCGAGATTGATTTTATTTTTTTTATAAATCAATTAACTATGGTCCATAGTTAATTTAACCTATAGGAATAGACGTGCGCAATCCAAGCCGCAAGCGTAGTGCTTTCAAGCTTTTCTGCCGCGTAGTTTAGCCTGGCAAGCCACCGACTAAGCTAGCTGGACCGGCCGGCACAATCCGACTTGGGTTGATGGTTTCATGACTCGTATAGTAGTGGTGCTTGATGTGTTCCATATTGACTGTCGCCGCGACACCGGGTTGTGCATACAGCTCGCGGGTCAACCGCGATAAATTGGGGTAGTCGACCAGGCGGCGTTTATTGCATTTGAAATGTCCAACGTAGACCGGATCGAAGCGTATCAATGTCGTGAATAGCCGCCAATCAGCTTCAGTTATTGCCTCGCCAAGCAAGTAGGTTCTATCGTGTAACAGCGCTTCGAGCCAGTCGAGCGTTTCGAATAGGGGATCCACCGCTTCGTTGTAAGCCTGTTGGCTCGTGGCAAAACCGCATTTATACACGCCGTTATTTACGGTGTCGTAGATTCTCGCGTTGATTTGGTCAATTTCCGCCATTTTATCCGAGGGATAAAAATCACCCGCGGCGGCACCCAACCCATCGAAAGCTGAGTTAAACATGCGAATAATTTCGGACGATTCATTACTGACGATCGTTTGCCGCTGCTTATCCCACAGAATCGGAATCGTGACCCGGCCAGAATAATCAGGATCCGCGGCCCGATAAATTTCGTAAGCGTATTTCGCCTCGTTGATCGGGTCGCCAATGACCCCGTCACCCGTTGCGAAGGTCCAACCGTGTTCGGCCATGAACCAATGCACCACCGACAGCCCAATCTTGTCGTCAAGATCCTTTAAAATCCGGAAAATTGCCGTTCTATGGGCCCATGGGCAGGCATGCCCTATATATAAGTGGTAACGTCCGGCCTCGGCTTTGAATCCGGCTTCACCGGTCGGCCCGGCCGAACCATCAGATGTTATCCAGTGCCGAAATTGCGCTTCAGAACGGATGAAACGGCCGCCCGTTGCAGCTGTGTTGATCCATTGATCGTGCCATTCCCCATCAACAAGGACTCCCATCTGATTCTCCTAGGCGATTAAATTCGTTTTAGTTGCTGGTCGAAGGCATCTTTCCATTGCTCCCAGCGCTTAGCGTCCGACGGGTATTTTTCGTGATCGAAACGCGCAATAGAAATTTCGCTTCCGTCAATCTCATAACGAACGTGCTCTACAAAACTAAGCTGTTGTTTATAAGCGCCACGATGCTCGTCTGACACTTCTTTTACCTCTTCTGACGACCATAGCCCGGCGGCCTGCAATTGTGCGATGAGCGGATCGCAATGCCGTGCGCGTGGTTCACCAAGCGTACGACAGATATACAAACTACCGTTTAATGGATCACCTGGGTCAAATGCCAGGTCGTGATCATCAATGATATCGGTGTTACTCATACTTTCTCCTCGGTTGGCTGTGCTCGTCGTCTATGGATGGACATGAATCTGCTTAGAAAGTGCAACCCGCAGACCGTCTGACCGGCAATAAATGCCGGCGCGATGCGTGCCGTCTCTAGGAGGGGCGTTCACCCGCTAAGGTAATGCGGTGCATTAGGCGCTCGTGTCCCGCGTACCCGCCTTGCGCGCAATGTACGACACAGCGATTGTCCCACAGGACCAACGTATTGGTCTGCCATTGGTGTCGGTAAATAAGTTGCTCTTGGACCATGTGCTTGAACAGCTGGCTAAGCAAATTCTGTGACTCTTCCAAATCCAGTCCATCAATACTTATTGTGTAGACATGGTTGATGAATAGCCCGCGTCGCCCGGATTCTGGATGGGTGCGAACAATCGGATGGCTCTGGGATGCTTCAGCCGTTTCCGACACCACGATACGCATCGAACGTGAACTGTCGTCCTTCGCAAAAAGTCCCTGTTTGCCGTAAGACGGAGCAGCACTATGGCTGGCAGTTAAATTCTCGAGCCGTTCTTTCAGTCTCGTCGATAGCGTTTCGTACGCGCGGTAACAGTCGGCGAAGATCGTATCGCCGCCGCGTGGCGGGATGATTTTCGCATGTAATAAAGTCCCGCTAGGCGGAGCCGCCTGAAAACTCCAGTCGCTATGCCATGAGGCTCCAAATATCGGAGCAGATTCTTTCGCATCGCGTCGTACTTCGACGATATGTTTGTGATCGGGCAGCGACCTCAAATACGGATCGGCGCCAAAATCACCGATGGCTCGTGCAAAATTTTGCAGAGCTGAGTAACCGAGCACGGCATCAGGGAAGATCAACACGGGATACTTCGCCCAAGCGGCCTTTAAAGACCGCATGCCCTCACAAGGTAACTCCCAGAGGCCACCAGTGTCCGTGATCTCGGCAACGAACTGCGGCATCCGTTCTCGAATTTTAAAATGTCGCGACATATCTAGATTCTATCGCGGATCCTGGCTGTTAATGCAGCCAGGGTTTCCATTTGCGAGGTCGATCATTAGCCTCACCCAAGACGGTTCTTTGCCAAATAACTGAGTCGCTTAATCGCGGTCGAGGTTCCTGATGAGATTCTGAGTTTCAGCCACGACAAACAGAGCACAATTGCGACTGTCGGCATTGTCAGTGCAATTGCGTCTGCGCATAGACCTGAACATCAAGCCAGGGTCTAATACGCCGCATGGAACACGCCGAAGCGCTTTTTTCGCGCAAAAAATACTGGGCCCATCGATTAACCCCTGCGCCAATATTGCCGATGTCGCGCGCGGAGATGGACGATCTCGGGTGGGATAGTTGCGACGTCATTATCGTCAGCGGCGACGCCTATGTTGACCATCCAAGTTTTGGCATGGCCATCGTCGGACGGGTATTGGAAGCTGAAGGCTTTCGGGTTGGGATTATCGCGCAACCGGATTGGCAGAATATTGACGATTTCATGGTGCTCGGGCGGCCGAATCTGTTTTTCGGCATATCCGCGGGCAACATGGACTCGATGGTCAACCGCTACACCTCAGATCGCAAGATCCGTAGTGACGACGCCTACACGCCCGGCGGCGTCGGCGGAAAACGCCCCGACCGCAGCGTCATTGTCTACGCTCAGCGCGTGCGCGAAGCGTTTAAAGATGTGCCATTGATTATTGGTGGCATCGAAGCGAGCCTACGCCGGGTAGCACATTTCGATTACTGGTCGGAAAAGGTTCGCCGTTCGATTCTCGTCGATGCAAAAGCAGATTTACTGATTTTTGGTAATGCCGAGCGTCAGCTCGGAGAAATCGGCCATCGTCTAGCCGCCGGTGAGCCGATTAACGAAATAACAGATATTCGCGGATCCGCCTTTATTGCTCCAAGCTTGCCTGCCGGTTGGACAGAAATTGATTCGACCCATCTAGACAAGCCAGGGCCGCTAAGCCCGCCCGTGGATCCCTACGCCATGGACGACTCTGGCGCTCGCAAGGCCGACGACAGTGCATCTGATGGCAGTTCGCAAGGACAGGTGAAAGTCGTTCGTTTCACGCGTCGCGTACCGAACGCGGAGCGGGCGACTAGTGTGATCCGATTACCCTCGTTTGAACAAGTTAAAAGCGATCCTGTCCTGTACGCTCACGCTTCACGGATCGTGCATCTTGAGTCAAACCCCGGCAACGCACGGGCACTCGTGCAGCGCCATAAAAATGCTGACGTCTGGCTGAACCCGCCGCCATTGCCGCTGAAAACGCCGGAGATGGACGCCATCTACGAACTGCCTTACACACGCCAACCGCATCCGAGTTACGGCGACCTAAACATTCCTGCTTACGAAATGATCCGTTTTTCCATTTCGATCCAAAGAGGTTGTTTCGGTGGCTGCACGTTTTGCTCGATCACGGAACATGAAGGTCGGATCATACAAAATCGTTCCGAAGATTCCGTGATCCGAGAAATTCAAACGGTCAGGGATGAGGTTCCAGGTTTCACCGGCGTGATTTCTGACCTGGGTGGTCCGACGGCAAATATGTATAGACTCGCGTGCAAGACTCCCGAAATTGAAGCCGCGTGTCGCCGACCCTCTTGTGTATTCCCTGGTGTCTGTCCTAATTTAGACACCAACCACAATCCACTGATAAAACTCTATCGGCGGGCGCGAGAGCTGCCTGGCATCAAAAAAGTCCTCATCGCTTCTGGCGTGCGTTACGACTTGGCGATTGAGTCTCCGGAATATGTAAAAGAGCTGGCCCAACATCACACGGGTGGTTATCTAAAAATAGCGCCTGAAGCAATCAGCGACGCGCCGCTGTCGAAGATGATGAAGCCAGGTGTCGATACGTATTACCGATTCAAGGAATTGTTCGATCGCTACTCAGCGGAGGCGGGTAAAGAACAGTATTTAATACCCTATTTTATCGCCGCCCATCCGGGAACGACGGATACCGACATGCTTGAACTCGCTTTGTGGCTAAAACAGAATCGTTACCGAGCCGACCAAGTGCAGGCATTTCTGCCCTCCCCTATGGCGACGGCAACAGCGATGTATCACACGGGTAAGAATCCGCTACGCCGAGTTGGGGCCAACAGCGAGAATGTGGTGGTTCCGAAAGGACTGAAAGTGCGTCGCCTCCATAAAGCATTTTTGCGCTATCACGACGCGAACAATTGGCCTATGTTGCGCGAAGCCTTGAAACGCATGGGACGTAGCGATTTAATTGGCAACGGTAAACGACACCTCGTGCCGAATTATCAGCCGGTCGGGACCGGCCAGAATGCCGAAGGGCGACGTCTACGGGGCGGCAAATCGTTTCGCACGACCCATACGCGTGGTGAAGGCGCCGATTACGACGGCACCCGCTCGTTGCTAACTAAATCCAAATCCCGATCGGACAAAAGCTGACCGTCGTAAATCGAGGGCCATGAGCCCGGTGAATACTGAATAGAGGAATATCATGCCAAAACTTAAACTTGCCGAGCGCGACACTTTCCTAAACGAGCCCGGCTGCATCATGGACATTGCGACGCTTGACGCGGACGGCGGCCCATCAGTCGCGCCGATATGGTTCATCTATGAAGAGGGCCGAATTTGGTTTACCCCGCGCCAACATTCGGACTGGTTAAAAAATATTCGTAAAGATCCTAGAGTCGCGTTATGTATCGACGAAACCGCGATTCCTTATCGCAAAGTAATTGTGCGTGGCCAGGCGACGGTGGTGCATGAGGTGGGTAACGATGACCAATGGCGCGACCGCTACCGTCGCATTGCCCAGCGATATATTCCACTTGACGATGCCAATGCTTACGTCGACGGGACCGATGACCAGCCGCGCGCGCTGTGTTCAGTGACCTTAGCCGAGGCGGATGTTAAGACGTGGCGGATGCCCGTAGGAGACGAAGCTTATCAAGGCATCTGGGCGAAGCGTTATTGGACCGACGACCCGAAGGTGAAACAGCAGGCCCCCGAGGTATTCGACAAAAGCGTTTAGGCGTCTTCGATTAACCGGCGCGCGTGGCGGTCAATTGACGCCGCCGATCACCGGGTAGCCCCGATCCCGCCAGCGCAGCATGCCGCCGGCCAAATTCGCACAGTCGGTGAGCCCGGCCCTTTTGAGAATCACAATGGCTTGTGCCGACCGGGCGCCAGCGCGGCACACTGCGACGACGGGAATTGCGGGGTTGATTTCGGCGCTACGACTCGCTAATTCACCCAACGGTACGTGGAGAGCGTTTTGAATGTGCCCCAACGGGCCGTTGAATTCTTCTGTTTCGCGCACGTCCAAGATCTGTACCTCGTTGAGATTCTCCTCCAGCCACAGCGGATCCATTTCCCAAAGCCCAGCAAACGTGAGTTTTAACGGCGCCCACGTTGGCGAGTGCTCTGCTACGTCATCATTTTCCGGGCGACCGCAACGTAGGTTCGCAGGCAACGCGATGTCAATTTGTTTCGGGTGTGGCAAACCTAAATTGTCCATGTATCCGACGAAATCTTGTTCGCTGATTTGACCGCCTAAGCGAGGATTGAATTTCTTCTCCTCAGCGACACTGGTCATGGTGATGCCTTTGTAGTCATGTGCGGGATACAACTTCGTGCGGTCCGGCAAGGCCAGTATCTGAGTTTGAATGGACCGATACATGGTCCGCGCATCGCCTTGTTGGAAGTCTGTTCGGCCGCATCCACGGATGAGTAAGGTGTCGCCCGTAAACGCCATTGTCTCGTCGTCGAGGACGAAAGTTACACAGCCGCTGGTGTGCCCCGGGGTTTCTCTAACCTCAAGGTAGCGCGTGCCAAATGTCACTCGGTTTCCGTGTACAAGAAGCGAATCTGCGCCCTCCACCCCCGCGGCTTGTGAAACACAAATCTTTGCGTCGGTGCGGTGTTTTAAGACCCAGGCGCCGGTGACATGGTCGGCATGACAATGCGTGTCGAGTACGAAGCGCAACTGCAGTCCTAATTCCTCAAGCAGGGCTCGATCGCGACCTGCTTGTTCGTACACGCTATCGATCACGACGGCATCGTTTGTTTCACTATCGCCGAGCAGATAGGTATAAGTCGACGATTCCTGATCGAA
>JBLFWZ010000054.1:0-19500 GCA_047611905.1 Gammaproteobacteria bacterium
TGGGGGTCACGCGCACGCACGACATTGTGGGCCTGCCAGGAAATAATAATTTCAAAGTTTTTTATAATGCCGCGAAGCAAATCGGATACCGCGGTGCCAACACCGGTCGGATGGCTATCAACAGTCGTCCGAGGTCGGGTCGCGGCACGTGCCAGCAACTCGGTTTTTGCATGCAAGGTTGCAAAATGGGCGCGAAGTGGTCGACCTTGTACACCGAGATACCAGCCGCACAAGCCACCGGCCACCTAGACCTTCGCGTCGCTTGCCATGCCTCGAGAATCGAACACGACGACTCCGGCAAAGTGACCGGCGTCGTTTATTTCGATGCGAACGGCGAGGAACAACGCCAGCGCGCGCGAATCGTTTGCGTGGCCGGCAATGCGATCGAGACACCTCGCCTTTTGTTATTGTCGGAATCCAGCAAGTACCCCGACGGTCTGGCAAATTCTTCCGGCGAACTGGGCCAGAACTACCAACGACATACCTCCGGCAGCGTCTTCGCGACGTTCGACGAACCCGTTCACATGTATCGCGGAACGAGCATGGCCGGCATCGTGACGGCAGAATCGGGGCATAGGCCACCGCGTGGATTCGCCGGTGGCTATCAGCTCCAATCACTGAGCTTTGGTTTGGCCTTAACAGCCGGATTCATCAATCCGGGTGGTTGGGGGCGCAGCACCACTCGAGCAATCGACGATTATGCGAACATGGCAGGCTTATGGATCGTTGGCGAAGATCTACCACAAACGACCAATCGAGTGACTTTAAACACGGATGAGAAGGACCAATGGGGCTTACCCGTCGCAAACGTCCACTATGACGATCATCCAAATGACATCGCGATGCGCGCACACGGCTATCGCCAAGGCCGCGCCATGTATGAGTCAATCGGGGCCAAAAACGTCTTTGAAGCCCCGCCTTTCCCGTCCTCGCACAATATGGGGACTTGCCGCATGAGCGAACGTCCCTATTTCGGCGTGGTAAACAAATGGGGACAATCGCATGACATCCCGAATTTATTTATTTCTGACGGGAGTCAATTCACCACCAGCGGGGCCGGTAATCCAACATTAACGATAGTTGCCTTGGCGATCCGGCAAGCAGAGTGGATCGCGCTCGAAATGAATCGACGCACTATTTAATCTCTACGAACGCTTTTAGAATTATTCTAAGAACCGTCACAGGACATCTTTTCGCAGTTCGGGCGATGGGAAGTGTGGCTGATTAGGGTGTTTATGAACGACGACTAACGCAAAAGTAGGAAAAACCGGCCCGGATCTGCGGGTTGAATCCTGACCGTTGCAACAGCAAACTCTGGCTTAAAGCCGTGGAGCAGAAATTAATGCACAAACTAGAATTTTATTTTGACTGCTCGAGTCCGTGGACCTATCTAGCCTTTGAACGTGCCTTACAGTTATTTGACGCCGAAGATATCGAAATTATTTGGAAACCCATCCTCGTAGGCGGGGTCTTCAACTCTGTCAACCCGGCGATCTACGACAACCGCGCAAATCCAGTTCCCGCTAAAGCAGAGTACGCGCGCAAAGACCTGCAAGATTGGGCACGGTTTGTCGGACTCAACATCGGGCAACCACCGGTTTTTCCGGTCAACAGCGTCAAAGCAATGCGCGGCGCCTTCTATGCATTGGATAACAACTTACTCGTGCCCTACGCGAGAGCGGTGTTCAAACGTTACTGGTCGGATCTGGCTGATATTTCGCAAGACGAAGAATTGCGCATTATCGCTACGGAATCCGGGCTAGAACCGAGCAGTTATTTCAAGGCGATCGCGGATCAAAGTTATAAAGACCGCCTTCGCGATACCACCGATGAGTTAATGAAACGTGGTGGTTTTGGCTCGCCGACAATGTTCTTGGATGATGAAGACATGTACTTCGGCAACGACCGTCTGGAACTGATTGTCGCGCGTTTGAAATAACGCCTAACTATCAGTGTAGACGACTGATACGACCACGTAATGCTGAACTTCTCCGGCGGCGCGCACCACGACTTCATCGTCGACGGCGTGCTTCATTAGCGCCCGTGCCATTGGTGAATCGATGCTGATCCACCCGCGAGCGCCGTCGATCTCATCGCTACCGACGATGCGGTACATTGTAACTTCACCGGTTTCGTTTTCTAGCTCTACGGTCGCGCCGAAAAATATTCGTTCGGGATCTGACGGAGTAGACGTGACGATGTTGAGCTCTGGCATACGCCGTTGCAGATAGCGGATCCGCCGATCGATCTCACCTAGTTCTTTCTTTCGATAAATGTATTCGGCGTTCTCAGAGCGATCACCTTCGGCGGCGGCCGCCGACAAGTGTTTTACAACCTCGCGACGTCGCTTCCAAATACTGACGGTTTCTTCCTCTAAGGCACGATAGCCGCGTGCCGTCACATAGGGAGACGAAGGCTTTTGCGCTGCGCGCCAACGACCCATATAAAATTCCTAACGCGCCGGCAGCGGGCAAAAACCCTGCGACTGAATCTTCAGTGGCGCGTTAAATTTGCTGCGGAAATTTTCCATCGCGATACCCGCAGTCAATTCGACAATTTGCGCTTCACTAAAATGCTGACGGAGTTTCGTGAACAAGGAGTCATCGACCGTTTCGCCAGTAATAGTCATTTTCTCGCCGTACTCGAGTACGAGTCGTTCGACATCGCTATACACAGAGCTCGCTCGCCAATCCCCCAGATCACGTACTTTCGCCTCGCCGTTGTCAAGTTCGATCGCACGGAACGAATTGATGTCGACTCAAAAAGGACAGCCGTTTAGCGCCGCAACTCTTGCATAGACGAGGGCTAGCAAATTCACCGGTAGTAATCCGGATTCATCAATGGAGGCATAGAGCTTCTTTGCAGCGCGTAATATGGCTGGACAATGCGCCATCGCGCGAGTTGGATTCAATACATCACCAAACATTTTACGTTCCGAAGCAAGTTCGGAAGTGAGGATGGGATCGCCACCATCTTCAGTAATTTCTTCTATTCTGGGCATCAATTTACTCCGATTGAGTACAGCAGTTCGTGCGACAAGCTTACCGACAGCTGACCCTGGAGGCGACCCTCTTGGATCGCGTGGATAACGATCTGCTGTGATTCAGCCTTCTGCAATTTAGCCCCTAGCTAGCAACACCTAGGAATTCATGAGAGTAGAATGGCCTGTCTGTAGAGCAGTAAATTTCATTTAAGGTTGATTTTAAATGTCGGAACAAAGTTACAAAGTCGCAGTAGTGCAAGCGGCCCCAGTCTTTATGCATCTCGAGGCCACCATCGATAAAGGCATTGAAATGATCGAAGAGGCATCAAAACGCGGTGCGCGCCTAATTGCCTTCCCTGAATGCTGGGTGCCGGGTTATCCCTGGTGGGCGTGGTTGTCCGCGCCAGCGCATAATTTAAAATACTTCGCCGCTTATCACGAAAATTGCTTGAGCCTCGATAGTCCGGCTTTCGAGCGACTTTGTTCGGCCGCCAAAGCAAATCATATCTTCGTCTCGATGGGCGCGAGCGAGCGCGATCATGGCTCGCTCTACATGGCGCAATTTCTCATTGATGACGGCGGTGTGTTGATCAAGGCACGACGGAAATTGAAACCAACATTTGTTGAGCGAACCGTGTTTGGCGAAGGCGATGGCAGCGATCTTGAAGTGTCGCAGACGAGCCTCGGTCGTATTGGCCAGCTGAACTGTTGGGAACACTTGCAACCCCTAACAAAATACGCGTTATTCAGCCTCCATGAACAAGTGCACATTGGGGCGTGGCCATCGTTTAGCTGTTACCCGCAAGCTTATAGCTTAGGACCCGAACTCAATACCTCGGCATCACGAGTCTACGCGGCCGAAGGGCAATGTTTCGTATTGGCCGCCTGCGCAGTCATCTCACCGGCGATGGTCGAGCTGCTCGCCGAAACACCCGAGCATCACGAGCTGATTGCCGCTGGCGGTGGCCACTCGCGTATTTTTGGACCGGACGGCAGCACCTTGTGTGAATCACTTGCCGAAGACGAAGAAGGCATACTCTATGCGGACATCGATCTTGGACAGATTTCAATCGCCAAATGTTTCGCGGATCCGGTGGGACATTACGCGCGACCAGACGTGACTCAACTGCTGCTTAACCGCGCCGCGACCCCACCCGTTCGGGAGCGCGAAACCCAATACTCAGAGCTTCCATCAGAGTCAGAACCGGATCTGCCTATTGCCACGGCACCTCGTGAGAACAACTCATGATCGATCTCTACTCATGGCAGACGTCCAATGGACGTAAAGTCTCAATCGCCTTGGAGGAAATGGACCTGGATTATACGGTGCATCCAATCAATATCGGTGCGGACGATCAATTCTCTGCTGAGTTCAGTGCGCTTAATCCCAATCAAAAAATTCCCGCGATCATTGACTCCGATGGTCCGGGTGGCACCCCAATTAGACTATTTGAATCGGGCGCCATTCTGATTTACTTGGCGAGAAAATCCGGTAAGTTTCTGCCCAGCGATGCGCGCGGCGAAATGGAGACCTTACAATGGTTGATGTTCCAAATGGGCGGCATCGGTCCCATATTCGGCCAGGTTCACCATTTTAAACGTGCGGCCAAAGAAGCCGTGCCGTACGCGCTGGAGCGCTACGGCAAGGAATGCTTACGTCTCTACGAAGTGTTGGATAAACGTCTCGCAGCGGACGAGTACATCGCCGCAGGACAATATACGATCGCGGACATAGCTATCTTCCCGTGGGTAGCGCGATTCGAGTGGCAGGACGTCGACTTGCAATGGTTCGAGAACGTGCGACGGTGGTACGAATTAATCGAACAGCGTCCCGCCGTACAACGCGGAATGCTTATCCCCGCCCGACCGTGAGCGACACCATGAGCAAGTATTGGAGCCCTATCGTTCGGACGCTCACCCCGTACGTGCCAGGCGAACAGCCGCGCGACAGCAAACTGATTAAACTCAACACTAACGAAAATCCTTACGGTCCGTCGCCAGCGGCGCTTGCCGCGATTCGTGCGGAGACGAGCGATTCACTAAAATTATATCCCGACCCCGAGGCGCTTGCCTTGAAAGTGAGCTTAGCAAGACACCATGCCATCGACGTCGCCCAAATATTTGTCGGTAACGGCTCCGACGAAGTGCTAGCACATGTGTTTCACGGACTTCTGAAACACGACAAGCCGATCCTACTTCCGGACATTGGTTACAGTTTCTATCCAGTTTATTGCGGCCTGTACGACATTCCATACCAGGCCGTCGCGCTCAACGAAAACTTTGAGATTGATTTGCGCGACTACGAGCGCGATAACGGTGGGATAATCTTCGCGAACCCAAACGCTCCGACCGGGATCGCCATAGCGCCTAAGACCATCGAATCATTTTTGCGACACAATTCCAAGTCTGTAGTCGTAATCGACGAAGCCTACGTCGCGTTTGGCGCAGATTCCGTCATCCAATTGATCAAAGAGTTCCCGAACCTTTTGGTCGTGCAAACCTTATCGAAATCACATGCCTTGGCCGGCTTGCGAGTGGGCTTCGCGTTCGGTGATGTAAATCTTATCGAAGCGCTCGATCGAATCAAGAATAGCTTTAATTCTTACCCGCTCGATCGCCTGGCTATCGCAGGTGCGGTGGCCGCGGTCAACGACCAAGAATATTTCGAATCCAGCCGACAGAAAATCATTGCGACGCGCGAACGCTTAAGTCTCGCAATGCGCAGATTGGGTTTTATGGTGTTGCCGTCCCAGACGAATTTCGTCTTTGCATCGAGTCCTAACATCGGTGCGCTAGAACTAATGCAGGCCCTGCGTCAGCGTTCAATCATCGTGCGCCACCTCGATCAGCCGCGCACGGCGGACTATGTGCGCATTACGATTGGAACGGACGCTGAGATCGATTCGCTCATTGCGAGTTTGGAAATTATATTAAATGAGTAATCCACAAACGCAGACGGACACCTGCGTCTGTGGATCCGATATTGCACCGCGTGCCAATCGAATTTCGCGCTTGGCACGGTAGTTTGCGTTGTCGGCTTATGCCGCGGCAGCTTTATCCCAACTGCGAATTTCTGGAATAACTTTTTCCGCGATAAGGCGTTGCGAATTTTCCGCGTCCTCAAAAGGCATACCGGCTGCCCGAAAACCGAAGAGCACATCGCACTCGCCGATCACCTTGCGCATTTCTGCGAGTTTCTCCAGCATTTGGTCCGGCGTGCCCCAGATTTGGGCATCAACGTAGGCATTCGCCATGCCTTCGAGACCAATGTCACGCAGCATATCGACCGCTTCGCCGTAGCTTTCGTAGCCCTTGGCCTTCTTGAAATGATCACCCATTAATTCGTAGTGATGCATTACCGTCAGTAGATACCCGGCGACGTGCTTGCGCGCTAACTCCTCGGCGCGACCTGCATCCTGGTGACAAACCGTGATCCCGGCCATCAGTGGTGGTGGCGCTGGAGCGTTGTGCAGTTTTTGGTACAACGCGCGATACGGTTCGAAATCGGCATTGTGTTCAGCCATGGATTTTTGTGTGAATACCATCATTTGCGCGCGATTGGTTGCACATTCGAGCGCAGACTCAGGCGACATCGCTACTTGAGTAACTCGACCTTTGAACGAGCGCGTCGGAGCAGGGCGAATTTTTGCGAGCGGCTGTTTGTAATATTTACCGTCGCCTTGAATCACACCCGTTTCGAGCGCTTTCAGAATCATCGGTGCGGCTTCGTCAAATCGATCACGCGACGTATCCATGTCGATGCCAAACTGATCATATTCACGCCGCGACAAGCCGCGGCCCATACCAAATATCACTCGCCCGTCGGACAGTTCATCGAGCAAGGAAATCCGCTCAGCGACTCGCAACGGAGTATTCCACGGAACAATCACGGCACCGGTGGCGAGCTTCAATGTCTTGGTGGTCGCCGCGAGGTGCGCTAGATAAACGACGTTGTCTGGGCAAAACGAGTAGTCCTCAAAATGGTGTTCGACACACCAATGCGAATCGTAACCTTGGGCTTCAAGTTGGGAAGCGAGTTTAAGTTCTTCGCGATAGACCTGGCTGTCGGTGACGCTCGCGTCGTCGCTGTGGCGCTGGAAAAGCGCAAGTGTTCCTATTTGCATGGTTTGGTTCTCCGATGGTTGGCGTTTACGCTAGCGACGCCGAGAGCGCGTCGATACAATATTCAAAAGTCTACGCCATCTATTCGGTTACACCAAAATATTGCACCGCAGCAAAATAACCATTCCGAGCGTAATTACCCCGAAGAAAGCTCCAAGCTAGATGTGGCTCAGTATCTTAAACGTCGTCGAAAATATCTTCTCGCGCGTACCTCGCCGTCGTTAATCTAATCGTGCCGGACAAACTCGCGCCAACTCCATTATTGCGCCAAACGTTGCTCAACCCGTCTCAACGCATGCTCCCACTGCTGTTCTTCTAAGCGGAGGATCGATCCGCGCAATTCCTGGATTTTCGCGCAATCTCCTGAATTCCGTTGCGCTGTGGTAAACAATTGGCCAAGGAATTCGGTGCGTTCGGATTCCGCTGCATCAACCTCTGGACGCTCAGCAATGCTGAGCGTGTAGTCGTTTTTCTGTTCTTCAGTCCAAGCTTCGCGCTTCGAGAGTTCGTTCAACGCGAGTCCTAGCCGCTGCTCCCCGGCAACGTCAATTGCTTCGAGTTCCGAGTATAAATTCGCAATGACGCTTCGCGCGCATTCCTCGGCCAACGCGACGTGAGCCGTAAAAGCGAGCCAGACCACCAGCATCGTCTTAAGCATTGTATTGAGCTCCAATATTCTCATCTAAATTTACTTACGCCCTGCTCGATACTTCGAGCAATACCTGTCTGTGTCCGACGACCTACTGATTCCTAAAGACCCCGCATCGCGTGTAAGATTCCCGGCCCAGCCCGCGCTTGAGCGTCGAAAGAGCGCTATAGGCGGATTTAATCACAGGAGTCGAATTTATGCGCATCGGAATTTTTTGTATCCAACCAGACGCCAACGCGGATCCGGCCATCGTCGCGAAACACGCCGAAGATCTAGGCTTCACATCCTATTGGGTACCCGACCACATAGTCCTGCCGGTGACCACGACCACGAGTTATCCCGGCAATCCAGGCGGCGGTCCAGATCCTGATTATTTGTGGCAAATGCCCGATCCGATGATCGCGTTGATGCGCGCAGCAACGGCCACCAAAACAATTGAAGTGGGCACAGGAGTACTGCTGGTACCGGAACGCCACCCACTACATTTGGCCAAGGAAATCGCCTCGCTAGATCACTACAGCGGCGGCCGCTTCAAGTTTGGCATTGGCGCGGGATGGAACAAAGAAGAATCAGAAATGCTCGGTGGAGACTTCGAACATCGATGGACTCAAGTCCGCGAGGCCATCGAGGCGATGAAGGTATGTTGGACGGAGCATGAATCCGAGCACCATGGTAAGTACTACGATTTCCCGCCGGTTCTGTGTTATCCGAAGCCCACGCAAAAACCTCATCCACCGATTTTTCTTGGCGGCATTATGTTTGATGGACAATGGGCCAAAAGGGTCTTCCATCGGATCGTAAAATGGGGTGATGGCTGGTGCCCGGTTGTTGCATCGGTCGATCAGATCATTGATGGACGTGAACAAATACGAATCATTGCCGAAGAAGCCGGTCGTGATGCCAGTTCGATTGAGATTCGCGTGTTCGGTGGGCAGAACCAATGGCGTACGCGCGCGGGACGTGATGCATTAGCCGAGGCCGACGTCACGGACTACAGTGTCTGGATTGACGCACCCGACACCGACAACATTTGTCGCGAACTCGATGCGCTCGCGAAAGAACTACTCTAATTCTAGTGTCAATTTCCGCCCCACCATTGCGCCGAACTCAAGCGGCGCCGCGCGTGGGCACTAGCGACAACCTAAATCTAACAGGAGATTGGCATGACCAGTCGGATCGAATTGGACCATGAAGTCATCGTCATTGGTGCCGGAGTTTGCGGTATCTACCAGATCAAGCGTCTCGCCGACCTTGGAATTAACGCCACCGTCCTAGAGGCGGCGGCTGACCTCGGCGGCACGTGGTATTCGAATCGATATCCGGGCGCACGGTTCGATTCCGAGAGCTACACCTACGGCTATTCATTTTCGAAAGAGCTACTCGAAGAATGGCATTGGAAAGAACGCTTTTCCGGCCAACCCGAGAACCTGCGCTATTTAAACTACGTGGCAGACAAGTTCGAGCTACGCCAATACATGCAATTCAACTGCAAGCTTGAAGCGGCACATTTCGACGAACAGCAATCCATTTGGCGGCTGAAGATCGCCGACGGGCGAGAGCTAACTTGTCGTTACGTGATCATGGGCGTCGGCTTGTTGTCCGCACCGACCATGCCGAAAATCGACGGCGTCGAAAATTTCAAGGGACGCTCGTTTCACACGTTTCACTGGCCACATGAAAAACTCGATCTGTCTGACAAGAAAGTTGCCGTCATTGGCACTGGCGCCACAGCGATCCAAGTGATTGCCGAAATAGCCGACAAAGTTGGCGAACTGACCGTCTTTCAACGACGGCCGAATTGGAGCGCACCGTTAAACAACGGCCCGATCTCCGACGAAGAGATGGCCGACCTGCGCGCACGTTACGACGAGATATTTGCGACGTGCGCCCGCACGCCAGGCGGTTTCGAGCACGAACCTGATCGGCGCGGATTTTACGAAGTCCCCAAAGAAGAACGTATCGCGTTATGGGATCGCTTGTACGACGAGCCTGGCTTCGGAATCTGGCTGCAGAATTTTGCTGAGATCTTCACCGACGAAAAGGCGAATGCAGAAATCTCTGAATACATCGCCGAGCGCATCCGCAAAAGAGTGAACGACCCGGCCATTGCGGAAAAATTAATCCCGAAAGATCACGGCTTCGGCGTCCAAAGGGTGCCGTTGGAAACACGTTATTTCGAGGTCTACAACCGAGATAACGTGCGACTCGTCGATATTAGCGAAACACCCATTGCAAATATCACAGAAAACGGCATTCAAACGTCGGACGAACATTTCGACTTCGATATCATCGTGTACGCCACGGGATTCGACGCCATTACCGGCGCCTACGATCACATCGACATCCAAGGCGTTGGTGGCGAAAAGCTAAGAGACAAATGGCGCGACGGTCCATCAACATTCCTCGGTATGTTCATACACAAATTCCCGAACATGCTGATGCCTGCAGGCCCGCAAAGTGGCTCGGCCTCAACAAACTATCCTCGTGGGATCGAAACCGGGGTGAATTGGTGTACGGATTTTCTGGAGTACATGCACAACAACGGTTTCGACCGCGCGGAGCCCTCCCGAGAAGCCGAAGAACAGTGGACCGCTCACGTCACCAAGATGTATTCGACGATGCTCATGCGCAACGCAAAGTCTTGGTTCACCGGCTACAACTCAAACGTGGAAGGGCACGAAGAAGGCCGCATTCGCTACTTCGTCTATAACGGTGGCTCACCGAAATACGTCAAGCGTATTAAGCAGATAGCAGAGCAAGACTATGACGGTATTGATTTGTCGTCTGCTTCGAATGAGGATTCAATGCGCGCCTAGTTCATCGACCGTGTAGGTCGCTGCCGCAGCTAGCTTGACTGCGGCGCGTCCGATTATTTGCGACGGTCCGCCACGCCCCTTTCAGATCGAGGCCAACCACTTCGATGTCGCGCGTCCGATAGCCTGCGGGCAATCTTCCTGAATGTAATGCAGACCGGCCCCCACGTTAACGACCTCGCAATTAGGCAGGTTTTCGGCGCACCAATCAGCCATTGACTGAGGAATGAGTAAACCGGGTTCGGTGTGTAACAACAATTTGGGAATTTCTGTCGTTTGCAGCCATTTCATATACGCTTGTTGCATCGCATCGATTGAGGCCGGCTCGCCCCCAATACAAAGGTTCTGAGGAAACTTGCAGAGAATCTTACGGGTGGCCGGATCGAGCCATGGTTGTCGGTAGGCGTCGTGTTCGGCGTCCGAAATTTTGCGCACCGTGAGCATCGGCAGCACGCCTTCAATAAATAAATTTTGCTCTACCATCATGTTCTCGGCGGTTTTCTGCGAGGAACGCAACGCTTGGAAAAACTCGCGTGTTCGATCATCAAATGCCTCGTAGCTTGGCACCGGAAAAAGCACAGCTTCCATAAACGCGATCCCTCGAACGTTGGCGGAATGACGCATCGCGTAATGAAAACCAAAAAACGAACCCCAATCGTGAATTACTAGGGTGATATTTTTCAACCCGAGTTGCGCGATAAATTCGTCGAGATATTTAATGTGATCAGTCATTTCATAACCGATATCCGGCTTCTCGGATAAACCATAACCAATCAAATCGACTGCGATCAGACGACCCTGACCTTCGAGTTCGGGCATCACATTGCGCCACAAATAAGACCACGTGGGTTGGCCGTGCAAAAACAAAATCGGGTCGCCGTCGCCAGACTCTACGTAGTGCATTTTTGACCCGAAGACGTCCTGATACTTCGAGGGATAGGTGAAATCGGCCGGTTTCGACAGCGACATAAGTTTATCTCCAGATAGATGGTCTGCGTCTTTAAGCTGGGAAGAAACGCACTGCAAGCTTGCGATATTAATCAGCATAGACGGTGCCTATCTCGGCTGCCAGTTGCAATGCCACCTCGGAAAATAGCTCCCCGAGTGCAGAACAATAAGATATGACAGCGGCCGACGCATTAAGCAGTCGCGTTGGTCCGCCTAAATGTCGATACACTGACGGTTCGTATATCTAGTGAAGACGGCGCTTCCTATGAGAATCGAAATTCCAGTACTGATTGCAGGCGGCGGACCAGTCGGCACCACTTTGGCGCTGGATCTCGCGGTACGCGGCATCGCATCGATCGTTGTCGAAGAACGCTTAGCGATGCCTCCAAACCCAAAGTGCAACACCACTAACGCGCGCTCCATGGAACATTACCGTCGGTTGGGTTGCGCAGACGCCATCCGGCGTGCGGGCCTTCCACTCGAGCGGGCAACCGACGTGGTTTACGTGACTCGCTGGACCGGCCACGAACTCACCCGTTACAAGCTTCGTTCGACCGCTGAAGTGATCAACAAGACCCCGAATAGCGGTGCAATCGACGAATACTGGCCAACGCCGGAGCCGCAGCACCGTGTCTCGCAGCTCGCCATGGAACCGGCGATTCGAAGTCACCTAGAAACTTTTCCCGAGTGTGAGTATCGGGAAGGATGGCGATTTATTTCGTTCGAACAAACGGACGAATTCGTCGACTGCGTCGTACAAGAAATTGCGAGCGGCGCAGAGCACTCAATCAGATGTCGTTATTTGGTTTCCTGCGAAGGGGCACGCAGTGTTATCCGCCGCGAGATGGACACGAAGTTAGAAGGTAGAGATTGTGTCGCAAAATTCTGTACCACTTACTTCAAGTCGCCGGCGTTAAACGAACTGTGGCCACATGCGCCGGCCTGGATGCATCGCATTTACAACGCTGACGGCGAAAGCCATATCGTCGCAATCGATGGTGAGGATCGTTGGTTGCACCATTCTATTTTGAGCCCAGACAGCGATCTCGATGCACACGATCACCGCCCCGCGATTCGAAATGCCATTGGGGTCGACCTCGACTACGAAGTGTTGGGTCAAGAACGCTGGATTGCGCGGGCAATGGTCGCGAATCATTATCGGCAGCAGCGCGTTTTTTTATGTGGGGATGCTGCGCATATTTGGATCCCGATGGGTGGCTTCGGCATGAACGCAGGTGTTGAAGACGCGATCAATCTGTCATGGAAATTGAGTGCTAATTTAGCCGGTTGGGGAAACTCAAAATTACTTGACACCTACGAAGTAGAACGACGATCGATTGGCCAATTAGTCGCCGGATCAGCGGCCAAGATATTCGAAGATCTCTATCAAATTCCGGTACACGAACCATTGCACGAAGCTGACGGCGACGACGCTCTACGGCACCGCACGGAAGTTGGACTATCGATCACGAAGAACAATGTCGCGGAGTTTGACAGCATTGGCATGCAGCTTGGCGTGGCATACGACAACTCGCCGGCGATTGTTTACGACAGTGCGCTATCTCCAGAGTTCGCTATTAATGAGTACGTTGAATCTTCGCGACCGGGTGTCCGCGCACCGCATTTTTGGCGCAGTTCCGAGGCTGCGCTATATGACGATCTTGGTCCAGAATTTACGCTGTTGCGCATTGGTTCAAACCCTCCCGATACGCAAGCGCTCGTCGCAGGATTCGGCGCACATAAAGTGCCGCTTAAAGTACTCGATATCCACGAACCCATTGCCGCCGAAAAATACGAAAATTACACCTTGGTGTTGATTCGTCCCGATCAGCACATCGCATGGCGAGCAAACGAAGTTCCGCTAGACGTTGATAAGATAATTTTTACCGTGACCCGTGCAAGCCAAAATTAGCCAAAGGATCGAACCATGGAAGAAATAGTTGCTCGAAAACTAGCTGGCGGAATTCTATTCGGCGAAGGTATTCGCTGGACCGGTGAATCCATTGTGATGTCCGACATGCTGGCCGGAAAAGTCGTTAAGGTCGACCCGTTGTCAGGCGAAATGACGACCTTACTCGAATTGGAAAATCAGCCGAACGGTATCGTAGTGCGCGAGGATGGCCACCTGATCATCAATTCTATGTTTGACTGCAAATTGCTTGAGTATGCCCACGGGCAAGTTAGCGAGTATTGCGATCTATCGAGCCTTGCTACGGGTTACTTGGGGGATATCGTGGGTGATTCCAAGGGTGGATATTACGTCGACGACGTCGGTGCGCGTGTCTTGCATGGCGAGAAACCGGCGCCTGGACGCCTAATCTACGTGTCCCCGGATCGCAGTATCAAAGTCGTAAAGGATCAAATTGCGTTCGCAAACGGCGTGGTGATATCGCCGGACGGGCGACGTCTATATTTGGCCGAAACGATGATTTGTGCGATTAAGGTCTACGACATCAAACCCAACGGCGACCTCGGCGAGGGCAAGGTATGGGCCGATTTCACCGGAACCAGCCGCATCGATGGCATGACAATGGATAGCGAAGAAGGCTGCTGGGCCTGCTTGCTCGACACCGATCGAATCGTTCGGGTGGCAGCCGATCAATCGCAGAGCCATGCGATCGTCATTCCCGGCGGTGAACCCATTGCGTGCACGATTGGTGGGCCGAATGGGCGCCAGATGTTCATCACCGCCATTGAGGCGCTCGATGGAAAAAACATTTTCGAAGAAATGATGGCGAAAAGAGTTCGCGCGAATGTGTGGGTGGCTGACATTCCGTTTGAAAAGGGATCGGCGCGGCCTTAACGAACTGAGGACCCTTCCCACGGACCCGTCGCTTCGCGAATCGCTAGCGGATCGAAATTCCGCACACTGTCCGCATGCCGGTGTGCGCCGAACAAAATACTCCATAGAACTTTCCAGCCATGCAGCCGACAGGCTGACGAGGGCGTCCCTATCGCGCTAAACATGAACTGAAGTCGAAAGATTTGTGTTACTAAATTGTGATTGCCGCGAGTAAATTATCAATTCACCAGTGTCCTTAAAATGTTTTATTCGGCTCACAAAACTCCCAAATTACATAAAATCAGTCCTCTTGCATGCGGAAGCGTGAGCCGCGAGGCGAGGCCTGCGCCGCTGGCCCGGAGTGTCCGCACCCGAGATCTCGGCGCCCCGATCTCCTACTCGCGGGTCACCACCAGCGATGAGTTCTGGCCACCAAATCCGAACGCATTGACCTGGAGAGCCGCGATGCGGCCCTCGGCGGGCTGCTTGATCACTGCGTGGAGTTTATCAACCTCAGGCATGAGCTCACGCTCATCGTTTGTACCTGCGGTGGGCATGAGAGCGTTCTCACGCATGCTGTACAGGCCGACGAGTAGTCCCAATGCGCCCGCCGGGCCATGGGGGTGTCCGAAATTGCCCTTCGGTGACATAACCCTCATCGGGTTGCTGCGGTTCCCGTAGATGCGGTTGAGGGCTGCCAGTTCCGCGATGTCGCCCGCCGGAGTACCAGTCCCATGCGCTACGACGGCGTCGACGTCATCGGCGCCGCCTGGTAGACCGGCGCTCGCGAGCGCTAGTTCCATTACGCGCTGCTCCCATTTTCCCTCCGGTTCGGGTGACGAGGGGTGGTAGCCATCGGCGAGAGTGGCGTACCCACGCAGCCTTCCATGGATCGTGGCGCCGCGCTTGCGCGCCCGATCCGCGCGTTCCAGAACGAACACCCCGGCACCCTCACCCAGCATCACTCCAAAGCGCTCGACGTTGAATGGACGACACGTCTTATAGGGGTCGGGCTGTGGTGTAAACATCTTGTTATTTCTGGCGCCGAAAAACAGCAGCGGACTGATCGCACAGTCGGTGCCTCCGGTGATCGCCACATCCACCTCACCCGATTCGATCATGCGGGCGGCGATACCCATGGCGTCGTGGGAGGAGGCACAGGCGGTTGCGACGCACAGCTGCGGTCCGTGCAGCCCCCAGCGCAGCGCAATGTGCGCGGCAGGCATGTTGATCAGCGATTTCACCATAAACTTCGAGTCGATCGCGTCCGGTCCGTCGGTATCGAGCCGACACTGATCCTCTGCGTTTGTGTCCACCCCGCCGAGTGCGCTGCCGATGACAACCGCCGTTCGGAGCGGGTCGAAGGTCTCAATACCCGCATCCGCGACTGCTTGCACCGCGGCGGCTAGGGCGTATTGGGAAAACGCGGCCGAGTTCCTGACGACTCGCTCCTCGGTCCATTTCGAGGGATCGAAGCCCTCTATGAGAGACATCCAAATGTTCTTGTGGCCCTCGCCCTGCCAGCGGACAGGCCCCGCCACCACCTTGCCTCCTGCAATGTTGCGGTTGAATTCTTCGATCCCCTGACCGATCGACGAGATCACTCCCAAACCCGTGATTGCTACGTTTTCCACATTGTCGCTCCTGATTAAGTGTTCTTCTAAGTATCCTGCGCACGGGGGCCCTGTTTCAAATGCTGCCACCACTTCAACCGTAACATGACTCCGCGAGCAAACAGTACGACCCTGGGTCGTCTACCATTTGTTTAACTATTTGGGCTCGGATCAATCGCAGTATTACGGTCTTGCCTTTTTCTTTTTCAATTGACAGAAGTTGGTTGATTTTACCTTGCTGCTTGTCTCGCCCTGAGCGTCGGTGCGGACTTGCCTACGGACGTTTGCGTGCCGGAGGTGATTGCGTGAAAACGACTCTAAGCAGCCAATGACGCTTGCGGTAATCGACAGAACGAACTAGTTTTACTCCTCTGGATTCCACCAGGGATTGAGGCGATGGTGACTGAGCCGGAAGCTTGTCTTGCGTGTCGGATTGGCGGCAGCCGAACCACTGCGTTTGACCGATGCGCCAGAAGACGAAACGTCTATGATTCGACGGTCGCCAGATGAAGTCTAATTTCTCCGATTGTTACGGGAACTTGATAGGTGGCTGGCGAATAATTGTTCGTGTAAGGCGCGTCCGTAGTTAGCGCAGTGTGGCGATTTTTCAAAGCAACATAGAGTCGAAACAAGTAGCTAATTTATGGAAGTGATCGAGACAGACTATCTCATCGTCGGGGCAGGGGCTGCAGGCATGGCATTTGCGGATTCGCTCATTGCCGAGTGCAATGTAGACGTGGTGGTGGTCGAGCGGCGTCACTGCCCGGGCGGCCACTGGAACGACGCCTACCCATTCGTACGCATCCATCATGCCTCGGCGTGCTACGGCGTCAACTCGCGGATGCTAGGTACGGATTCGATCGATCAAAGTGGCCCAAATGCCGGATTCTACGAGCGCGCGAACGGCGTTGAGATCTGCGCTTATTTCCAGCGAGTTCTCGACGATGTGCTGTTACCGTCCGGGCACTTTCGCTTTATTGGCATGTGTGACTACGTTGGTGACTGGGCAAACGAGCACGTGATAACTTCACGCGTGACCGGTACGAGCACGACCGTGCGCGTGCGTCGTAAAATTGTTGATACCACCTACCTCGAAGCGTCGGTCCCGGCAACGCATGAGCCGTCGTTCGGATTCGATCCCGACGTTAATTTCATCCCTGTCGGTGAGCTCGTCAATCTGGCAGCGCGACCCTCTGGCTACACCATCCTCGGCGCAGGCAAGACCGCGATGGACGCCTGCTCATGGTTGCTGGACAACGGCGAGGACCCCGAGCGAATTCGCTGGATCAAACCGCGCGATTCCTGGTTGTTGGATCGAAAGACCTTGCAGCCGCGCGATCTCGTCATTGAAACGGTCGACGGATTCTCTCGTGGCATTGAGGCCCTCGCGCAAGCGCGGAGTCTCGATGAGCTTTGGTCGCGACTCGAAGCGTGCGAGCAACTTGTCCGGCTCGACCCGAACATCACACCAGCGATGTTCCGAGGAGCGATATTGAGCGCCACGGAGCGCGAAGGACTTAAGCAGATTGAGCACGTGGTGCGGCTTGGTCGCGTAGTTGATCTTGGTACAAATCGTATCGTTCTTACGCGAGGTGAGATACCGACGGACCGTGGCCAGGTCCATGTAGATTGCACGGCCTATGGCTTCAAGGCGGCATCCATTAGGCCAATTTTCGAGACCGGACGAATTATTATCCAGTCCTTGATTGGCGGACACACAACCTATAATGCGGCGCTAATTGGGTTTGTCGAATCGACCCAGCGCGATGATGCAGAGAAAAATCGACTTTGCGCGCCTGTCGCACAGCTCGCCGTACCGTCTGATTGGATCCGGATGATTGTCGGCGTCCTTAATACGTCGGTACTCCATTCGGCGGAGCCGGACATCAAAGCATGGCAAGACCAATCGCGTCTGAACCTTACGCTTGGCATTGAGGCGCACACCGGTGAGCTGCGTATGCAGTCAGCGCTCTCCCGGTGGCAAGAAAATGCCGAGCAGGCGCTAACTAATTGCAAATACCTGCTAACTGAGGGCGGGAATAATGAGGGAGAGAAAAAGGGTCGCGGATTATCTAATTAGCCGAAACCCAAAGCCTGCCTAGGGCACGTATACAAGCGGGTTAATGGTCCCGGAAATTCATGTCTTCGTGATTCAGTATTCCGTGAGGTGGTGGCGCAAGGTTTTCCCGCTATATGCTTTACGGAAGCGGCCGCGACGCTGAAGCTCAGGAACTACAAAGTCGCAAAATTCCCGATAGCAATCGGGTACGTAAGTACTCAACAGCATAAAGCCGTCGCCACCACCATCATCGAGTAAGTGTTCGAGTTCGTCCGCAATGTCCTTAGCTGTGCCAACCAAAATTGGCGTTAACACCGCCATACCGTAGTAATACGCGACCTGTTTCAAGGTGATTGGATCATTGTCGCCGTCTTGAATATTTAGAATTGTCTCTACTGCACTGCGCACGCCTTGCAAGGCAGGGTCTGTGCTCGCTTCGCTGATGTCTTTATCGAGGTCGAATGTCGAAAAGTCTGGACCCATGTGTCCAGACATCATTGTTAGTACGGAGTCCATAGCCATCGCGTCGCGCAGTTCGTCGTGCTTCTCTTGCGCTTGCGCGCGCGACTCGGCAACCACGGTTTGCGCACCGAATATGATTTTAATCTCGTTCGGATCACGTCCTTCGTTTTCGACTCGCGAACGAATATCGTCTGCGTAAGGACGCATTGCTTGTGCATTAGGCGCGACTTGAAACACGGAATCGGCATAGCGTGCGGCGAACGCGTGTCCTGCTGGTGAAGCACCAGCCTGCCATATCACAGGACGTCGATTCGGGCTCAACGGCAAAGTATGCGGTCGTGTTTTACAGCGCAGGTATTTGCCGTTGTAATTTATTTCGCGGATCTTTGCCGGATCAGCAAACACCCCGGTCTCGACATCTCGCACGATCGCACCATCGTCGTACGCGTCCCACAATTCATGACAGATCTGGATGAATTCTTCCGCACGCGCGTAACGCTCGTCGGGCGCCACCATGCTTTCCATTCCCATCGCCTGAAAGTCGGCCTGTGAGTAGGAGGTCACAACATTCCAACCTACTCGATTCCCCGTAAGATGCTCCAAGGTCGAGAGCTGGCGCGCAATATGATACGGCGGCACGAACGAGGTCGACAGGGTCAAACCAATACCGAGGTGTTCCGTTGCGCATGCGATAATTGGGACGAGGGCTGCCGGGTCATGTACCGGCCATTGTGCGGCATGGCATGGCGTAGCGTGCTGTCGGAATTCCCTCCGAAATTTTGATAAGGCGCAAGCACGTCGGCGAGGAACAACCCGTCAAATTTCCCCCGTTCCAAGATTCTACCCGTATCCTGCCACATCTCAGGGCGAGCAAATCCACCGGGGTAATTCTGATGATGCCGTGGATGCTTCCAAACTCCCTGCATGTGGTTAACCAGGCCGTTCAGTAGGAACCCGAGCAAATGCATTTTCTTCTTGTCGCCGCCGTGTTGTTTAGCCATCTCGTGTATTCCTCGATAGTGTTAACTGCTTGTCACCGGTGTCTAAGGGTTTGGCGGAGCGTAGAACA
>JBLFWZ010000055.1:0-19451 GCA_047611905.1 Gammaproteobacteria bacterium
CGTCCCAGCCATTGGGCGCAAATCCGATGCCAAATCTTTTCGCCACTTCTCCGCTTAAACCGCGGCCTTTGAGATAATTCACCGCGCGTTCGCGATCCGGGTGGGTACGCAACTGGGTCGAGAAATACTGCTGCGCTTTTTTTAGGATTGCATAGATGGGTGAGTAATCGATGGACGGCGTGGTTGGGGAATCTCCGCCTTCGTAAGGCACCTGGAGCCCGACCCCACGCGCCGCCTCTTCAATAGCTTCTACAAAGCTCAAACCCTTATTTTCCATCAAGAAACCGAGCGCGGAGCCATGTGCTCCACAACCGAAACAATGGTAAAACTGTTTTTCCTGACTGACGGTGAACGATGGCGTTTTTTCGCCGTGAAAGGGGCACAGCGCTTGGAAGTCCCGTCCCGTTTTCTTCAGCGGGAGCTCGTTATCGATGATATCGACGATGTCGACCCGGGTTAACAGATCGTCGATAAAGGTTTGGGGGATTCGACCGGCCACTATAGGATTCAGATTCGGGCTTGTCGCAATAGTGCGACCAATGTACTGCACGACGCAACCGTTAAGACGAATTGCGGCGCGAGGAAGCTTAGCGAGCGTTCAGCCTGCCAGTCGAGATTTCACGATCCCGCTTACTGCTTTCATGTCAGCGCGGCCATGCAGCGATGGTTTTAAGTTGCCCATCACGAGGCCCATGTCCTTCGGTGAATTTGCGCCGGTAGACGCAATCGCAGCGATAATTGCAACGAGGATTTCCTCGTCACTTAGCTCATCGGGAAGGTAGGTTTGTAACAACTCGAGTTCGAATTGTTCTTGTTCGGCAAGTTCGGTACGGCCAGCTTTTTCGAATTGTTCGATCGATTCGCGGCGTTGCTTGCACAGTTTTGTGAGGATGCCGATGGCGGTCTCGTCATCGACGTCGGTTCGCGTGTCCACTTCCTGCTGTTTAATTGCAGCAAGCGCGAGTCGTAGCGCCCCGACTTCACGCTTGTTACCAGCCTTCATCGCGATTTTTACGGAACCGCTGATCGCGTTTTTGATTTCGAAGGTCACCGACTGTGACTCACTAATCTAGTCGAACAGTTGTGGCTAGTAGGCGCGCGTACGTCGGGTGACTTGTCGAGAAGCCTTCTTCTGCCAGCGCTTTACCGCAGCTGCTGCTTTACGTTTTCTTACTTGCGTTGGTTTCTCGTAGAATTCGCGGCGGTGTACTTCGGCAAGTACCCCAGCTTTCTCACATGCACGCTTAAAGCGGCGCATGGCAATGTCGAAGGGCTCGTTATCTCGCAATTTTACTGTGGGCATGCTGCTTTTCGGTTCCTATTCACGACGTGTTTTGTTAAGGGCAACGTAAAATGATATCGACGTTCGGCCCGAAAGTCGATAGTTTAGCGGTTTAACCATGGTCCTAACCTAAAATGCTCATCCTTGGCATCGAAACGTCTTGTGACGAAACCGGCATCGCTTTGTTTGATGACACCCACGGCATTGTGTCGCATGCGGTTTATAGTCAGGTTGAAATCCACGCCGAATATGGCGGTGTTGTGCCGGAGTTGGCGTCCAGAGACCATGTCCGCAAAACCCTACCTTTAATCAAGCAGACTGTCGCCGAGGCTGGTGTGAAGCTGGCCGATGTCGACGGCATAGCCTATACAGCTGGCCCCGGGCTCGTTGGAGCGCTGCTGGTTGGGAGTTCCGTCGCGCGGAGTCTAGCTTTCGCGCTCGATGTTCCGGCGTTGGGAATTCACCACATGGAAGGCCATCTTCTGTCCCCGATGTTGGATGATAACCCGCCGGAGATGCCATTTTTGGCGCTCCTAGTCTCTGGAGGCCACACCTTATTGGTCGACGTCCAGGGACTCGGTCGTTACGAAATTCTCGGCGAGTCACTCGATGACGCCGCCGGGGAGGCGTTCGATAAGGTGGCCAAAATGCTCGGACTCGGTTATCCAGGTGGCCCGGCGGTCGAAAAATTGGCGAAGCTAGGTACGCCAGGTCGATTTAAATTTCCGCGTCCAATGACGAACCGGCCGGGGCTCGACTTTAGTTTCAGCGGACTTAAAACCTTCACGTTAAACACTTTAAGCAAGCATCAAAACGATCCGAGCGTCGCAGCCGACGTGGCGCACGCGTTTGTCGAAGCTGTTGTTGACACGTTTTTGATTAAATGTCGTCGAGCGATTAAACAAACCGGATTGACGTCTTTGGTGGTGTCGGGTGGCGTCAGCGCGAATCAGCAATTGCGCATAGGGCTCTCGGATCTCGGTGCAAAACTAGGCGTCACCGTGCACTATCCCCGCTTCGAATTTTGCACCGACAACGGTGCGATGATTGCCTATGCGGGATATCGTCGCTTGAACGCGGCAGCTGGCGAGCCACTCGCCTATAAGGTACGCCCGCGATGGCCGTTAGACCTACTGCAAGCGCCCCCGACCTGAACCCCTATAGACGGACGAACGCACTTAGCGACTAAGTAATCAGGATTTGCCGATTTTGCCCTCTTTGCCGGCGAGCAAATTCTGGATATTTGACAGATGTCGCCAGTAAATCAGAGCGCCCATGCCGACAACCGCACACACTAACGCCAATTCTGCGCCGAGCAGATGTGCGGCGATTGGGGCGAGTGCGGTTGCGCACAGTGCAGCAAGCGACGAGTAGCGCGTCGCGAAAGCCACCGCAATCCAACTGCCCATGAACGCGAGGCCCAGCCACGGGTTAAAAGCGAGCAACACACCGACCAAGGTCGCTACGCCTTTACCGCCTTCGAAGCGAAAGAACACGGGGAAGAGGTGACCGATAAAGGCGCCCGCTCCCGCTAAGGCGATAGCCAGCGGGTCGAAGCCTAACTTAGTGCATGCGACCACCGGAATGATGCCCTTCGCAACGTCACCAAATAGGGTGATCGCCGCAGCGGATTTGCCATAGAGTCGTAAAACGTTGGTGGTGCCCGGATTGCCGGAACCCTCGGTTCTTGGATCGCCATGACCGAGTGCTCGACACACGATGATCGCCGACGACGCGGAGCCGAACAGGTAGCCAATAAAAAGCCAGATTAAATCCATCACACTATTGAATACGATGCCACGACGCCGTTCAAGCATAACGATTGTTGATGTCTGTTAGTATCCGACCGTCCGCTCACGTTAAATACCGCACTGACCTATGGATACGATCTACCTACATGGCTTAAACCTCGACACACTGATTGGGGTTTGGGAATGGGAGCGCAAAGCGAAGCAAACAATCGTGCTTGATCTCGATATCGGTATCGACATCAGCGGCGCCGCGCGCAGCGATGCCATCGGCGACACGGTGGACTATCAGGCGGTAGCGACACGGCTAGTGAAACTCGCCGAAGACTCAAATTTCCGGCTCGTTGAAGCTTTCGCCGCAGCGATTGCCGACATTCTCATCTCGGAATTCGAGGTCGCCTGGGTAAGGGTTCGCCTTAACAAACAGGGTGCGCTTCGCGAAGCGCGAAGTGTGGGAGTGATCATCGAACGAGGCAGGAACGTAGATAGTTGACCGTACGAGTTCACGTTGCCATTGGCACTAACATCGCGCGTCGCAAGAATGTGACCAGCGCTTTGGATTCACTAACAGAATGTTTCGGCTCGTTGGTTATCTCGAAAGTCTATGAGACTCGGGCAATCGGCTCTAGCGGGCGAAACTTCTACAACCTGGTTGTGGGATTCGATTGCCGAGACTCGGCGCCGCGCATCAACGCGACGCTAAAAGCGATTGAAGCGCAACACGGTCGGTCCCCAGAAAATGCTGCGACCCATTCGGGGATCCTGGATCTGGATTTGCTTACTTACGATTCTCAGATCATTGAAACGAATGAATTGTCGCTACCGCGTAGTGAAATCGGACGAGCAGCCTATGTTCTACGACCACTTGTCGACGTCACACCGGATAGCCTGGATCCGATTAGCAACATGACGTATGCGGCGCTATGGGATGCCTTCGCCGATAAATCAGCGATTTTGAAAGATGTGAGCTACTTATTTGAATAATCAAAGTCGATTGCAACGGGCGCCCGCAATGACCTTTACTTTGTTGATGCGCATATTGAAAAGCGGCACTATGCGGACTCCGCTTTTCGCAATGATCCGCTAATGAAAATCGCTTTTCGCAGCATCATCTTCCTCGTACTGGGTGCGGTTTTATTAACCGGATGCAACCCGGTAAAGAGACTCCGTAATCAGGAGAGAATGGTTCAACTGGATTCCGTTGTGAATAACTATCGGAAGTTGATGAGGTGGGGATACTTCGACCAGGCCGTTCAATACCTCAAGGTCCAAGAAGGGGAAGTCGTTCTTCCCGATCTCGAAAAGCTCGGTCAATTCAAAGTCACTAATTACTCGGTTGCGGAGCAGGTACTTTCTGAATCCGAATCCGAAGCAAAAGTCATCGCGTACATTGATTTCTACTCTGTCGATACGGGTGTCGCGGGATCTGTGCGGGATGAACAATTATGGTGGTTCGATGCAGAAACTAAACGTTGGAGTCTCGGCACGCCGATGGTGAATTTCGCCGACTACGTACGCTAAACCGAAGGCCGTGTGTCGGGCGATCGGGCTATCGCTCGCTAAGTGCCGTGACTAAATATGAACTGATCGGCCGCCATCAATCTCCAAGATATGTCCCGTAACGTAGGGTGCATTAACGAGATAGGAGACGGCTTGCGCGATATCGCTGGTTTCGCCGAGTCTCCCCAGCGGGGTATTTCGGACTACTCGCTGCCTATGTTCTTGTGTTTCATCAGCCGCCCAAATAATGGCTCCTGGCGACACGCCATTAACTCGAATGAGCGGCGCCAAATCTCGGGCTAGCGCTTTAGTAAGTCCGATCAATCCGGCCTTCGAAGCGCAATACACGGCATAGCCTGGTTGCGGGCGCGAAGCCGAAATATCGGTCAAGTTGATTATCGTGCCGCGCGATTCACGTAGCAAAGGCACGGCTGTCGCACTTAATAAGTAGGGTGCGCGGAGATTCGTCGCGAACAGTGACTCGAACAATTTAACGTCGGGTACGCTTGCATCAGATTGCTCGTAGACTGAAGCGTTGTTTACCAGCACATCTAGGCGTAACCAGCGGCTTGCTACTTCGTCGACTAAATACTGGCATGTCTCGGGACGGTTTAGATCGCCCTGAATGCAAATTGCCGATTCCGGGCGGTTGTCGTTTAAGGACGTTGCGAGCGCCTCGGCTGCACTGGAACTGGTGTTGTAATGGATTGCGACACGAAAACCGTCTCGATGTAGATGACGCGCGATTTCAGCGCCAATTCGGTTGGCAGCGCCTGTAATAAGTGCGGTCTTTTCCAATATTTAACTCCGTCAAGCGAATACAATTTGCCTTTGCAGGCCACTGTCTAAATAGAACCGCACTAGAAAACCGTTTTGCATAAAGGAAGTGACCAAGATCATCGAGGACAAGATATCCCGCAGCTTTCAGCGAAATGTTGTTGTCCGATTCGCAAGTTTCGCACATATTTCGTCGTTCGCCGAATCACCGATTCAGATTAATGTCACACGCTACAATAACGCGCGCGCAAATTTTCGACGATTACTCAAGCGTTAAACCGTCAGTATGTTAGAAGCATCGAATCTACCGTTACCTGGCGCCGCTGCTCGCGACGTTTCTGATCGGCTTTCGGAGCGCATCCGTCGATCAATTCTCGAAGAAGCGGGGCCAATCGGTTTCGACGAGTATATGCGCATGGCGCTATACGAGCCCGGACTTGGGTACTATCTCGGCAGCGCAATTAAGTTTGGCGTAGACGGGGATTTCATCACGGCGCCGGAATTGTCGCCTCTTTTCGGCGCCAGCGTTGCGCGCCAATGCTTCAGTATATTGGAGCATACCGGCGGCGACATCCTTGAATTTGGTGCTGGAAGTGGATTTCTCGCGGCGCACGTTTTGATTACGCTTGACGAACTGGGCGTCGTGCCGGGACGTTACATGATCCTCGAGCTGAATCCCCGTATGCGTGAACGGCAGTCGCAGGTTCTGCAGGAGTTGGCGCCGCATATGTTCGGTCGGGTCGAATGGCTAAACGATCTTCCAGCGAGCAAAATAAATGGTGTGATTCTCGCCAACGAAATCGTTGATGCGTTACCTGTGAAGATTTTCCGCGCTGCGCGCAACGAAATCTATGAACGCCGCGTTGCGCAAACAGACGGTCGATTTGCTTGGTCTGAAACACTCGCGCCAGAGGGGCTGGCAAGCGCCATTGGTGCAAGAGTCGATCCCAGTATCATCGCCGCAGACAACCATTACGTTTCTGAAATTAACATCAGCATAGAACCATGGGTTAATGATCTAGCTCGGGTGATGGATAACGCGGTCGCGCTTATATTCGATTACGGATTTACCGGAGCCGATTATTACTCGAGAGATAGAACGCAAGGCACTTTAATGTGTCATTTCCGTCACCGTCAGCACGATGACCCGTTCTGGTTTCCAGGGCTCCAAGATATTACGGCGTCTGTCGATTTTACTGCGCTCGCCGAGGCCGCCGACTCATCGGGTATCAGAGTCGCGGGGTTTGCCGAACAAGGAAATTTTCTGTTGGCCAACGGCTTGCTAGACGATGCACAGCGCCGCGCCGAAAATGGTGACGACAGAACGCTAGCTCGTATTGCTTATGAAACAAAAGTTCTCACTCTACCGAGCGAGATGGGGTCGCGCTTCAAGGTTTTGGCATTGACGAAGGGTTACAATCTTGCGCTTAGCGGATTTCAACTCCGCGATGACCGCCACCGTCTGTGAAATAGGCGAAACGCCAGGAAAATTAATTTGTTGTTCGTGCACTTAGTTGCAATCGCCGTACTGCAAGGGATCACCGAGTTTCTACCTATTTCCAGCTCCGGGCATCTGATCTTATTGCCGCAGTTATCGGGCTGGCCAGATCATGGGCTGGTGTACGATGTCGCCGCACATTTCGGAACACTTATTGCCGTCGTTTGCTATTTTCGATCCGATCTTCGACAAATGGCTTCGCACTGGATCGGGAATCTTAGCGGCGGGCCTTCTAGCGAACATAGTCGGCTCGCCTGGGCTGTGCTCTGGGCAACAATTCCGGTTAGCGTCTTCGGTTTGATGACACACGATTTCATTGCCGAGAACTTACGCGATCCGTTGCTCATCTCCGCCACCACCATTGGCTTTGGCATTGTGTTGTGGCTGACCGATCGATTCGGCAAACGCACACGAACAACACAAGCGCTAACCTGGAAGGACATCGCATGCGTCGGATTCGCCCAGGCGCTGGCCCTGATCCCGGGCACGTCGAGATCGGGCATCACGATCAGCGCGGCGCTAGCGCTAGGGTTTACGCGCGAAGCGGCTGCAAGATTTTCCTTTTTACTCTCGATTCCCGTCATCGTCCTGGCCACCGGCTATGAATCGTCGCAGTTAATCGGCGGGCAGGCGGCTATCGACTGGTTTGGGTTAGGCGTGGTGACAATCGGAGCTGCAATTAGCGCGTTCCTTTGCATCGCGGTATTCCTGAGAGTTTTGGACCGGGTCGGTATGTTACCGTTCGTAATCTACCGGTTGGTGCTAGGCGGCGTTTTAATCGCGCTGTTCATGTAACCCGATTCAATAGAAAATCAACGGGAAACCATCGTCACCGCTCCGGCACACCGACGATTAGTCGATGTACGAGAATGCAACTTGTCGTCAGGCAATGGGTCAGTAAGAATGGTGTCGCCATAATTTAACGGGCAAAAGATGAAATCGAAGAGACTAAAATTACTTCCGATCGCGATAGCGCTAACGTTTTTAAGCGTGTTGTCAGTTAAAGCAGCTAATTCGGCTGAAGCTGGAACGGCACTGGCGACTTTCGCGGGCGGTTGTTTCTGGTGTATGGAGCCGCCGTACGACGAACTAGACGGCGTACTTTCGACGATATCGGGATACGTAGGCGGCGAGAAAGCGGATCCGACCTATCAAGAAGTCTCTGCCGGCAACACCGGGCACACTGAGGCGGTACAAGTAGCTTACGATCCGAACAAGATTTCCTATGCGAAGTTATTGGAAGTCTTTTGGCGGAACGTCGATCCGACAGTTAACGATCGACAATTTTGCGACATCGGTAACCAGTACCGAACCGGCATTTTCTACCACGATGCCGAGCAAAAACGTTTGGCCGACAAATCAAAATCTCAACTCGAATCAACGAAGCCGTTTCCTGCGTCGATTGTTACGGAAATCGTGCAGGCAGGAAAATTCTACCCAGCCGAAGATTACCACCAAGACTATTACAAGAATAATCCGCTTCGTTACAAGTTCTATCGTTACAACTGTGGCCGCGATAAAAGGCTGATTGAGCTTTGGGACGTTAAAAGTTAGCTCTCTTGTTGGTCGAGCAATTTGAGAAAGTCGACATTGCGACGGTAAACGTTTGAATAAGTGCCTATCGAAGACCTACCAGCCTGTGAAAAACGGGACGGCTTTTTATAATGTTGGCGCGCAATCAGTATCCGACATTACCCTACACTGCGTGATCGGTAATACGACGACATGAGCTCAGTACCCTCCTACCAAACGATTATGTTTGCCGATGTAGTCGGCAGTACCTCGCTTTACGAGACGCTCGGTGATCTCGCGGCACAGCGGATCGTGACGGAATGTTTGTCAGTTGCAAAACAGTCGACAACTTATCATCGCGGTGAAATTCTGGCCGAGCTTGGCGACGAAGTCATGGCTACGTTTAGCGATGCCGGTGACGCGGCGGCGGCGGCTTGTGAAATTCACGCGAAAATGGTCGAAACCTTTCAAGACGGGGAAGGCACTGGTACAGGACCGCTAAGAATGCGGATTGGGATGCATTATGGCCCGGTGTTCGGTCGGGACGACACTATGGCAAGCGATACGGCAAAAATCGCGCACTGGGCCGCCACAAATGCAAAACCGGAGCAAACGCTTGGTACTTCAGCGTTAATAGATGTTCTGCCAAGAATTTTTCAGGCCGTTTCGCGTTACGTCGACGACGAAACGTGGAATTTTATTTCGATCGAACATATGGCCATCCATGAGATTATTTGGGACGTCGAGAGCGTCACCGTGTACTCTGGAGAAATTCCAGCCCTGAATGCCCAACAGTGCGCCGGATTTACATTTGCCTATCGAGATAAAAGCGTCACGCTTAATGCCGATCGGCCTGTCATTTCGATCGGACGTGGTACGGAAAACGATCTGATCGTATCCCATGATCTTGCGTCGCGGCAGCACCTAAGCGCACAGTTCAGCCGTGGTCGCTGCACTATCTCGGACAACAGCACCAACGGTACGGTGGTTTACGCCACGCCTGATATCACCGGCCACCGCTTGCGTCGAGAATCCATCGCGATAGTCGGGCAGGGGACGATAATGCTTGGGCAACCTGGCGAGCTCAGCGAGGAAGACGTCGTCCGCTACCAGGCCGTCTAGATCCCTCGCGCATCAGCGAGCGCACGTACCCGTACTTGATCGATTTTTTCGCGAAGCTGCTCACCACCCAAGCCTTGTTCGACGTATTGTCTGACGTCAACGTCGTTGGCGACTTGCCGCGCTTCGCGCATGTACTCGGCGCTAGGATACGGTGAATCCGCCATCCCAAGTCGACCGGTTGCGTCTATTTCGCAGGCCAGGAGTATTTCGCTAAATCGCTCTGGTCGCCGCATTGCGTCTAAATTGGTGAGCAGTTTAAGTAGCTTTTGAGGGCGCAGTTCTTGCGCACGGTGCACCATTAAATGATAGCGGGTAACGGCGAGCGCGATGAGGCGATGCGCCTTTGGGACTTTGAAACGCTCGCACACATCCTCAACTAGCACGACGCCACGTTCTTCGTGGCCGACGTGGCCGGGCAGGTGATCGGGATCAGATGTTGCTTTACCTAAATCGTGCACTAATACGGCAAAGCGAACTTCCGAACTGGCGTCGCGCGCCGCAGCTTGGCGAAGCGCGAGGAGAACGTGCTCGCCTGTGTCTATTTCAGGGTGATATTTAGCTGGCTGTGGTATGCCGAATAAACCATCGATTTCAGGTAGCAGAACGGCCAGCGCGTTACATTGTCGTAGTACGTCGATAAAGCGGTGAGGGTGCTCCTCTCCCAAGGCCCGATCGAGTTCCACCCACACGCGCTCGGCAGGTAGATTCAATAATTCGCCGCCGCTCGAAATCTCTTTCATCAATCGGACGGTTTCTAGTGCAATATCAAAATTGAACCGCGCCGCGAAACGGGCTATGCGAAGAACTCGAAGCGGATCTTCGACGAACGCGGGGCTAACGTGGCGCAAGATGCCGGCGCGTAAATCGCGTTGCCCGCCATAAGGGTCGATGAGATTGCCAGCTTCATCTTCCGCGATCGCGTTGATCGTGAGGTCACGCCTCGATAAGTCTTCTTCCAGCGTAACGGACGCAGAAGAATTGACCTCGAAACCGTAGTAGCCGGGGCCCGTTTTTCGTTCTGTGCGTGCAAGCGCGTATTCTTCGTGCGTCTGCGGATGCAAGTACACTGGGAAATCCTTCCCGACCTTTTTATACCCGAGCGCCGCCATCTCAGCATCACTCGATCCGACGACGACCCAGTCGCGATCTTTAATTTCGCGCTTTAGTAAGCCGTCTCGAACACAACCGCCGACTTTGTAGATGTGCATGACGTGTAGCTGCCGATTGGCGACTAACGTCCGCGCCGCGCATCGGAGCGAAAATTGTAGTACCGACTCCGTTCGAACTTACCGCCCAGGTAGGTCGGGACAATTTCGTTGACGCTCGTTGGCTGAATACCAAGAGTTATCAAGCCATTTTCTCCGCGACATACGGAATCCTCGCTTGCAGAGCGCAAGTTGTCGCGCGAAAAAGGCTTGCCCGGGAAATATTCGAAAATGTTGGCTTGAACTTTCGACAAGAACCCACCGAGCGGCATGACTATTCGGCGTCTTCCCGTTAGTTCGGCGGCGTAGTGAACAATTTCCCGTAAAGTTTTTTGTTCTGGACCGCCAAGGTCGTACCGATTGCCGAACGTCGAGCGGTCGTTGAGCGATCCGATGATTGCGCGGCAAACGTCGCCCACATACACCGGTTCGAATTTCGAGTCGGCGCACGCGAGAGGAAATACGGCAGGCGAAATCTTCAACAAATTTGCAAACCGATTGTAAAACGAATCCCCTGGACCAAATATCACGGAGGGTCGAAATACCGTCGTCTGTAATCCTTCATCATGGGCGGCCATCGCGGCATTTTCTGCTTCGCCTTTGGTTCGCAAATAGTAACTGGGCGCGAAAGCGTCGGCACCCAGTGCGCTCATCTGAATGTACCGTTGAACGTTTGTGTTGAAGCAGACTTTGATGATGGTGCGAGTTAGCTCCGTGTGTACGCGCCGAAAACCTGTTCCGTCGTCGCCTTTCTCGTTAATTATCCCGGCAAGATTAATCACAGCATTACAGCCGTCGACGTATTTGCTGATGCTCGTCTCATCGAAAACATCGGTTTCGATCACCTCGCACTTAGGCAACTGCCATAAATGCCGAGCCCGGTGGCGTGACCGCGTAAAGAGGCGCAGTGTCTTGCCTTGTGCGGCTAATTGATTCGCCAAGCGCGTCCCTACGAAGCCGGAAGCGCCAAATATTCCTACAATTTCATTTCGCATAATTTCAACATTTCTCAATTATTCCTTCGCGCGTGACATCCTTTAGACGGGTCGCCAACGGGGGTATCTCTTTTTCTAGCCGCCAGTGATAAACCATCGCATTGAATACGGCGCGACGCACGTATTTGCGGGTCTCAGTAAACGGTATTGTATCGACCCATATATCGGCAGGCGTGCAGCCAGACTTTGGCAGCCAAGTTTTTACTCTGTGTGGGCCTGCATTGTACGCTGCGGCCGCCAGGATGAAACTGCCGTTAAATCGCTTAAGCATTCGTTTGAGGTAGGCGCTGCCAACCATAATATTCTTTTCAGGCTTGAGCAATTCACGAGCGCTACCAAGGGTCGTGCCGATGCGGCGAGCCGTCTCACGGCCGGTGTTGGGCATAAGTTGCATCAAACCGAGGGCGCCGACCGGCGAACGGGCGTCGGTCATGAACGCGCTCTCGGTACGAATGATGCTAAAAATGTCGGCCGCGGCAAGTTGACGCTTCTCGGCGTACTTGTCGATCAGTTTGTCGAACAAAAGAGGGAATCGAATCGTCAGATCATCGTAGGACTTGGCTTTACCGAGCGCCAGTATTGCTCGATCGTGCCACCCCCAGCCCGTGACGACGTGAGCTGCGATCTCGAGTTGTCGAATATCAAGGTTGCCGATTTCATGCGCCCATTCACGACGCGCTTCAAATGTCATTGCCAACCGAACCAACTCGCGCGCCCGAATGAGTCCTGGCCGAGATGTAATGTTCGCGATTTCGCTCGCGCTCGGCGCAATCGGCCGGTCGTTCGCTTGATACGCAACATTTTGCCGATCGGCGCTTAAAAAACCGTAGTAGTCACGTTCCCTTGCCAGCTCGGCGAAAATGAGTCGCGCATCTGCTGTTCGGTTGACGGCTTCAAGCGCCCTAGCGCGCCAGTATCGCCAGCGCAATAGTGCCGTCGATCCGACCGGCGGGTGCTCTGTCCACCGCGCGAGCAGCTCCCATGCGTGCGCAGTGATCGCTTCGCGTATGCGGTACTTCTCGACCGTATTGTCAACGAACGATTGCGGGATCTGATCGAGCAATTCGAGTCTCCGAGACGAGTCCTGCCGCGCCGCCGCGACCCCTATAATGCGTTTTACACGACCGGCTTCGTTGTCGTCGAAATCGAACCGTGCGGCCTCTCGCTTCCACACCGCGATTGCCTGATGGACATCATTTCGCGCAATTCTATCAATAGCATGAACGACGATTTCACGGGAGCGCGCGTTATCTTTTTTGAAGTAGGCTTTTTTTAGCGTGTCGATAGGCGCCGTATGTGCGGCAATCCAGTGCTCGGCTGCGCGTTTCAGCTCCGAATCTTGTAGTTGGCGAGATAAGTAGTTTGCTAGGGACGGCTTGTTGTTACCCAAGGCGAGCCGGATCCGTTGCCATCTCAACTGGTCGTTCATTAGCTCGCTTGCGCTGAGAAAAGAAAACGGATCATCGCATTCGGCTGGTTGAGATTTTCCGCTCAGCCACAAAACGCGCGCATCGCTGGCTACGCCTTCTTTAGCACCGGTGGCGATCCGGGCAGCAAGGTGTGTGCACCTGAGTTTTACGTCTGATTGCGGTCGATAATCAACCAGAAATTCCTGCCATTGGTGCGTGCGACCCAGAAATTTGAGCCAGTCGCGGCGTAGTCGCTTCGCGAGGAGCGATTCGTCATAGGCAGCAAGAAATTCGCGGATTTCCGTTTTAGGTGCTTGAGGCAACTTACGGTTCAGTTCGAAATACCTGAAATAAATGAACAGAGGGTAGCTCTCAAGTCCCGACACCAGTTGTTTTGCGCGCTTGCGTTTGCCTTGTTTTAGCGCAGCGTAGGCCTCGCTAAAACGTTGCCTATCAGACGCGAAACTGTCGCCTTCGATTGGCGCAGCAGGGCTAACGACGGTATAAAAACTGAGACAAAGAAGGAAAAAGAATTTCATCGCGTACTCGACATTGGAGTCCCTCATTCTGTCTCCCGTACGCTTAGGTGGCAACCGGCAAGTTCATATCCAGGTATAATCGTGAGGCTAGTAAGCGCGCATTTAATCCGGCAGTTTTCGGCCTGCTTGAAAGACGTTTTGGGAGACAGAACTAGTTTCCTCGAACTGAGAACGGTGCGTGACCAATGCTATTGTTTTTAGTTGCACACAATGAAGAGGTGATACTCGCATGTCCGAACCGACATCAACCGGCGTTGCAAAATTACTCCGCGAGCGGCGCACCGTGCATGAATTTACACCCGAACGCGTAAATGACTCGCTAATTACAGATGCGATTGAACTTGCGCGATGGGCGCCCAACCATCATCGCACCGAGCCATGGCATTTCTACGTCCTCGACCACAAATCTGGCATGCGCGTTGCAAACTTAAATGGTGAAATTGTCCATGCCGCCAAGGGTGAGAAAATTGCGGCTATCAAGCGCAAGCGCTGGTCCGAGATGCCCGGATGGTTGGTCGTTAGTTGCGTTACAAGCGACGACGAAATTCGTGCTCGCGAGGATTACGCAGCCTGCGCTTGTGCTATCCAAAACATGTCGTTGTATCTTTGGGAACAAGGTATCGGCATGAAATGGACGACGGGAGCAATCACCCGCGATGCTCGCTTCTTCGACATCGTCGGGATGGATTTTGAGCACGAATACGTCGTTGGTTTGTTGTGGTACGGCTATCCCGTGCTTGTGCCTACGCAGCATCGAAAACCCCCGGAAGAGATTATTTCGCACGTAATATCGACGGCGGATTCGAGTAGTTGATCCTGCAAAAAAACCTAAGCATCGCTACCTCGGGTCGAGGAACTTACGAAATTACTGACGAGATAGCCGGTTATGTCAGCGATGCCCAAATCAGTTTGGGGCTCTGCAATATATTTGTTCAACATACCAGTGCATCGTTGATTATTTCGGAGAACGCCGATATCAACGTGCGCCGAGATATCGAAACATTTATGTTCGATTTGGTGAGCGATGGCGATAGCCGGTTCGTTCACGATCAAGAAGGCCCAGATGATATGCCGGCGCATATCCGCTCCGTACTCACACAGACAGCGCTCACCATTCCGATTTGTGACGGTCGCTGCGCGCTCGGGACATGGCAAGGAATCTTTCTTTGGGAGCATCGAATCGCAGCGCACCAGCGACACGTTGTTGTCACGCTGAGCAGTTAATTTTTCCCCATCAATGCGTTAGCTCGTGCGGCACTTGATTGTCGATCCTGTGCGTCGCGTTCCGCATCCCATGTCGAATCAGTTGACGACCAACCAGCAAGGTTTTTCAACACGAGATCGTTGAGCATCTCGATATGTTCTGTCTGATCGTTTAGGGCCGGGATGTAGCGCAGGGATTCTCCACCGGCGGCGACAAATGCTGCGGAGTAACGCAACGCGATTTCTTCTAGGGTTTCTAGGCAATCGGCAGAAAATCCGGGACAAATTACATCGACTTTCCGAACGCCACGTTGTGCGAGTTCTATCAGTGTCGCTTCCGTATAGGGCTGCAACCATTCGTTCCAGCCAAAACGCGATTGAAACGCCAAACTCCATCGGTCACTCGTCAGCGTCAAGCGCTCGGACAGTAGGCGAGCGGTGGCTAGACACTGGCAGTGGTAAGGATCGCCTGCCTTGAGACTGTCTTTCGGCGTACCGTGAAACGACATAAGCAAGTATTCGCTTTCGTCGTTCGTTGCCCAGTGTTGACGGACCGAATGCTCAAGTGCGGCAAGATAGCGAGTCTCGTCAAAGTAGTTTCCCACGAATCGGACCGAAGGCACCCACCGCCAGGTGGCCAATTCACGCGAGACGGCGTCGAAAACAGATCCCGTCGTTGCGCCAGCATATTGCGGGTATAGCGGTAAGACGAGAATTTTCCGAGCGTTTAAGCCACGCAACTGTTTTAAGCCCGCGCTAATGGAAGGAGATCCGTATCTCATGGCCAGGATCACCTCGACTCGACCTGGAAGCTCTGCTTGGAGCGCATCGGAAACCGCTTCGCGCTGACGCTTCGATATTGCCATCAGCGGGGAACCCTCGTCAGTCCAGACCTCGCTGTAACTTAGCGCGGAACGGCCTGGGCGAACCCGTAATATAATCGCGTGCAAGATGGCTAGCCAAAGAAATCGCGGTAATTCGACAACTCTTGGGTCTGAGAGAAACTCTCTCAAGTAGCGGCGCACCGCTTTTGCTGTTGGAGCGTCCGGTGTGCCCAAATTACACAGTAGTACACCGATTTTTTCGGTCTCGCCGTGCACAAAATCTTTGTCGCCAGAAAAGGTTGTCATAGTCTTAGTATAATCCCACATATGGCGAGGTGGCGACGCTGTGCACGTTGAACTGGTGGTTCATTGAGTTGCGTTCAGTGTGTTCCATTCGAACAGTGGTGAATGATGCACGGTTCGATCTAGAAGCCGGAACCCGTGTAACTGTTATCAATTACTGGTCGACCACTGGTCGAGTGTTGGTCGATTTTTGACCGATTATCCGCCGAGATTTCGGCATCTTCATTAACAGAGCGCGTAGGAAATATTCGATGCTGGTAAATTCCGAGGGTAGCTGCCCGCAGTTCATTGCAAACGACGGCTGTAAAATACGCGAACTGTTGCATCCTAAGAACCAGCCAATCGCGTTAGGGTTTTCTTTGGCTAGCGCGGAAGTCGCAGTCGGACACAGCACTTATCGGCATCGGTTGGCCCAAGCGGAGGTGTACTACATTATCGCGGGTGCTGGGGAGATGCATGTCGCTGAGGAAACACAGACGGTGGAGGCCGGCGATGCGGTTTTTATCCCGGCGAATGAGACACAATGGATTAGGAATTTAGGTCCAGACGTACTAAAGTTCATTGCCATTGTGGCGCCGCCTTGGTGTCACGAAGACGACGTTAGGCTTTAAGCGTGAATTAGTCCCGATATCGAAGTACGGTGGCCGCGGGATGGCGCAGCGCGTTGAAGACAGCCACCGACCCGACCAGTACTGTGCTCATTGTCCCGACTAAAATGCCGATGGCGATTACGGAAAAATTGATCGAATAGTCTATTTCTAGAACTTGCGTCGCAACGAGCCAGCCAGATACTAACGCCATGGCGCCCGCGATCGCGCCGGAAATAAACCCTATCGCGATAAATTCCGCGCCCATGATACGCAAGGTCGACGCGCGGCTAGCACCCAGTGTTTTTAATAACGCACTCTCGAACACACGCTCGTCTTGGGTTGCTTGAATCGCAGCAACGAGTACCAATATTCCTGCTACTAAAGTAAACAGAAAAACGAATTCAATGGCTGCCGTCGACCGGTCCATTATTGCGCGGATATGTTTGATCAATGCGGCGACGTCAATGACCGTAATGCTGGGAAAATCCCGTATAAGCTCGCGCAATACCGAAAAATTATTCGGATCTAGGCGAAAACTCGTAATGTATGTTGCCGGTAGTTTGTTGAGCGTGATCGGCGAGACTTCAACGAAAAAATTGACTTCCATCGACTCCCATTGCACCGCACGTAAGCTCGTAACTTGGCCACGAACATCCCTTTCGGCGACTCTAAAGGACAAGGTATCGCCGACTGTGATGCCCAATGTCTTGGCAATATCCCGCTCTACAGAAAACTGCGTCACAGATGTTTTGGGATCCCACCACTGGCCCGCGATGATAACGTTGCGGGGTTTCAGCGCAGTTGCTTCGGAGAGATTGAATTCGCGTTCTGCTAGTCGACGAGCGCGTGGGTCCTGGTAGCTATCGTGAGTGATCGGTCGATCGCTAATGGCGGTAAGTCGTGCTCGCACCATCGGATAGAACGGCGGTGGACTGAGGGCGTGGCGCACGAAAAAATCTTGTAATGCCGGAACGTCCTCACTTTGTATGTTGATCAAGAATTGGTTCGGTGCATCGGCCGGTAAGCTTGATGACCAATCTTCGATTAAGTTGTCGCGGACGATCCCAAGCACGAGAAGCGCCATTAAGCCGAGACCGAGTGCGGTAATTTGAATCACAGTGAGTACGCCGCGTCGTGCAATATTGGCGATACCGAAGCGCCACACCAGGCTGGCTCGTACGCTAGATCGTGCAATGATTTTTATCATGGCAACGGATACGACAATCAACAGGCTTATACATGCCAACAGCCCGAACAGTGACCACAACGTGAGTTGAGTATCGCCGTCGCGCCATGGCGCGATTAGTAGTACGCCGGCCGTAGCATAGATAATGACGCTGCTCTTTTTTACCGGCGTAGCGTCGACGTCGCTGCGCAAGACCCTCAGCGGTGGAACCTCACGTAGCTTCATTAACTGAGGTAGCGCAAATCCCATCAAGGCAAGGAGTGCGCTAAGTGCCGCACTAATGGCTGAGCCGAACGCCGCCGGGGGTAAGTCCGTTTGTGTCCAGCCAGCCAGCGCACGGGCGATAACTTCTTGACATCCAATGCCGACGACGGCGCCAATTAAAGCGGTAAACATTCCCAGTAGGAATATTTCGACCAGGAAATACTGCATTACATACGCGCGGGTCGCGCCCAAGGTACGCAGCAGCGCGACAGTATCGCGATGTCGAGAACTAAAACTTCTAGCAGCGAGTGCAATCGCCGCTCCGGCAAGCATGATGGTTGTTAATGTTGCGAGCCCAAGATACTGTTCGGCGCGGCGAAGAGCCGCTCGTATCTCGGGCCTGGCATCTTCTGGCGAAAGAATACGATCGCCTGTGCGGAGACTTATCGTCTGCTTAAATTGTCCGACTGCGGGACGCGGGCCTGCGACAAGCAAGGAATAACGTGCCCGACTACCGGGGGCAATAAGTTCGGTGCGTTCAATATCTGCGCCATTGATCATTGCGCGTGGCGCGATGTTGAATAAATCGCCGCCACGGTCGGGTTCGAGTACCAAGACTTTGTCGATCGTGAGTTCGGTAGCGCCGACACTAATCTTGTCGCCAACTTTGGCGCCAATCAAACCGAGTAGCCGCGCTTCAACCCAGGCAGTACCCGAGGCTGGAATCCGGTCGCTTCGTGTCGGTGTTTCGAACGCGGCGTCGGCGACAAGTAACTCGCCTCGCAGCGGATACCCGTCATTTACCGCCTTAAGCTCAACGAGCTGAAATTTCTCGTCGAAAGTGACGACACTGCGCATCGCAAGGGTCACGGTAGAATCGAGCTCCAGCGAATGGGCGGTTTGCACATACGATTCTGGTAGCGCGTCGTTTGAAATTACGGAGAGATCGGCGGCTAGCAAGGCACTTGATTGTTGGACTAATGCGGCGCGTACCCGATCAGTGAACATGTCTACTGCCGAGACGCTCGCTACAGCGATAATGATGGCGGTCCCAATGACCAAGAAGGATCGATCCGTGAGGTCGCGTCGAAACGCGCGCAGGGCAGGACGTAAAACGAATCGTAACAAGGGATTGCTCAGCCTCAGCTAATCGACTTCTAGGTGTCTATCAACCAGGCGAACGCGGCGCGTACATCGGGAAGCGAGTTTCTCGTCGTGCGTGACGAGAATCAAGGTTGTCGCATACTCGGAATTTAGCAAGAATAGCAGATCGATAATTCTCATCGCCGTCGAGCTATCTAAATTTCCAGTCGGCTCATCGGCGAACAAAATTTTAGGACGCGAGCAATAAGCTCGCGCGATTGCGACCCTTTGTTGTTCACCACCGGATAGTTGACGCGGAAAGTGGCGAATGCGATTCGTCAAGCCGACTTGCTCTAACACCGCGCGCGCGTGTTCATCGGCATTTGGATCGCCACGCAATTCCAGTGGTAGCGCGACGTTTTCTAAGGCATTTAGGTTCGGGAGCAAGTGAAATTGCTGGAAGACGAAGCC